>JBFGEP010000030.1:0-13181 GCA_041580055.1 Rhodothermales bacterium
GAGCAGAGCGGCGCGATATTCGGCGAGATCGTAGGGGATCCACTGCTCGCGATCGTACTGACGGTCGTATTCCTGCTGCTGACGATCCTTGTGGTCCGGGGCGGGGTCTCGGGAGGAATCGAGCGCGCGACCAAGGTGCTCATGCCCCTCCTCTTCGTCATCCTGATCATTCTCGCCGTCCGTGCGCTGACCTTGCCAGGGGGACTCGAAGGCGTGTCGTACCTGTTCAAGCCGGACTTCTCGAAGATCACGATGAGTGTAGCCATGAACGCCCTGGGGCAGGCGCTCTTCAGCCTGAGCCTTGGTATGGGCGCAATGATTACCTACGGGTCGTACTTCCCGAAGACGGAGAACCTGCCGTTTGCGGGGGCCTCGGTTGCGGTCTTCGATACCATGATCGCCGTGCTGGCGGGCCTCATCATCTTTCCTGCCCTTTTCGCCACGGGCGTCCAGCCCGACGCCGGGCCCAGCCTCGTGTTTGTCGTGCTGCCGACGATCTTTGACCAGCTGCCTGCCGGCGGGCTCTTCGGCATCGCCTTCTACTTTCTGCTGGCGATTGCGGCGCTCACGTCCACCATCAGTCTGCTCGAGGTCGTCGTCTCCTACTTTGTGGACGAGCGTGGGTGGAAGCGAAACAAGGCAGCGTGGGTCCTGGGGAGCATATGTATGGTGCTTGCGATACCCTCCGCGCTGTCCCAGGGCGCCAGCGATACGCTCACCAACATGGTCGGCGGGGGCTTTCTCAATCTTCAGAACATAATCTGGGGCAACTACTCGCTCAGTATCGGCGCACTGCTGATCTGCGTGTTCGTGGGTTGGAAGTGGGGCGTGCCGAAGGCCCGGGAATCGCTGGAGGCGGGCGGATTTGAGCTACCCGCCGCCGGGGTCTGGAGCTTCATGATCCGTTACGTATGCCCCGTCGCCGTCGCCATCGTGCTGGTCTTCATCATCGTCACCGGCAACTACTTCTAGACGCCAGAAGGGCGATCTGCGGCCTGCGCCTTCGACCACCCGAAGCGTTATATTTGCACAGGTAGAGCCGTCGAGGCTCGTTCAACAAATTGAGGCACCACCCTCGCAGGCCTTGGACCCCGACTCTGCGTCACTGACGCTAGCCGTTCTTCTTCAGTCGACCGCGATCCCATCTCTGGATCTGACGACTCTCGCAACCGAGATCGTTGTCTTCTGTTTTCTGCTGTTCGCCTCCGCCGTGTTCTCGGGTAGTGAGGTTGCGCTGTTCTCGCTCGACTGGTCCGCCCGCGATCGACTTGCGGAAGCCAGCGACAAAGGCAGCAAGCGCGTCCTTAAGCTGCTCGATCAGCCCCGCGAAGTGCTCGTTACGATCCTGATCCTCAACACGGTGGTGAACGTCGCGGCAGCCATGATAGCGGCCGTCGCTACAGCCCAGGTCGCACACTTCTTCGACTGGAGCACCACCATCACCGTCATAACGGAGGTGGTTGTTCTCGCCTTCGTGATCCTCGTCGTCAGCGAGATCACGCCGAAGCTGCTGGCGCGCCGCAACGCGATCCAGTTCAGCCGGCTCGTTTCCGTACTGCTGCTGCCTATGCATCGCCTCCTGTACCCCGTCTCACACATGCTGGCGGGACTCATGAGGACGTTCCACGGGCGTTTCAAGCCCGTCCGGCCGCTTTCGGGCGAGGATGTCAAAGCGATGGCCGAAATCGGCGAGGCGCACGGGACGCTCGAGGAGGAAGAGCGCGAGCTGATTCACTCGATTGTGGAGTTCGGCGAAACGATGGTGCGGGAGGTCATGGTGAGCCGTCTGGATATCGTCGCGATCGAGGTGTCAACGACCATCGACGAGGCGCTGGATCTGATCCGCGAGACAGGCCACTCGCGACTTCCGCTGTACGTCGAGCACCTCGACAACATCCTCGGCATCGTGCACGCCAAAGACCTGCTGCCGAACCTTGCGCATAACGGCGAGCCCAATCGCGACGTGAGCTGGCGCACCATCGCAAGGCGGGCCCTTTTCGTGCCTGCCGGCAAGAAGCTCGACGACCTCCTCAGCGAATTCCAGGCAACCAAGACGCATATCGCGATCGCGGTGGACGAATACGGCGGCACGGCGGGACTCATAACGCTCGAGGACATCCTGGAGGAAATCGTCGGCGACATTCGAGACGAGTACGATGACACCGAGGAGGCGCTGTACGAGAAGATCGGAAAGAACGCCTACCGGGTCGACGCCCGAATGGACCTTGACGACCTCATGGACGTGCTCGGCGTCGAAATAGATACTCAGTCGTTCGACTTCGAAACACTCGGAGGACTGATCCTGCACCTGACCGGGACCATTCCGGCGTCCGGCGACACGCTGACGCACCAGGGCCTCCGGCTGACCGTGAAGGAAGTCGACAATCGCAGAGTCCGTTCGGCCGATATCATCGTTCTCGGCCGTGACAGGCTATCCACCGGAGGCAACTCTTGATGGGCGGACCCGGCCGGTCGAATTCACGCCGATTCTGGATGTTGATGGCCATGCTCACGATGGCCCTGCCGACGACGGGGTCGGTGAAGGCGCAGACCCCGACCTCGAAGATCGCAGAAGAGTCCGGAGCCTACATTCGGGCCCGGCTGGTGCACGCGGCACCGGCGCCCGGACACCTGTGGTCGCTCAAAAACCCTCAACAGCGAGACCCATGGCTCGGCTTCGACAAGGTCCAGCATGCTACGTTCGGATTCCTGTTCACACTGGGCGGACAGTACGTGTTTGTTAACAAGACCGATATGTCGGAGCGCGGGGCGCTCCCGCTGTCCATCGGTCTTGCGGCGACGGCCGGGCTCGCCAAGGAGCTCTGGGACCGCCGAAGCGACTCGGGCGTATTCAGCCACCGCGACCTCGTAGCCGACGCCGTCGGAATCCTACTCGCAACAACCGTCATTCTGATCTGAACCAGACGTTTCCCCGCCAAACGGTCCGATGAAACAGATCCACGAATACTGCGGCGTCTTCGGCATCATCAATTCGGCCGAGGCATCCCGGTCCGTGTACTACGGCCTGCACGCGCTGCAGCACCGGGGACAGGAGTCGTGCGGTATCGTGACGTCGACGTTCGACGAGAACAAGCAGCGCTGGCTCATGCCGGCCCACAGAGACTTCGGGCTCGTACTGGACGTTTTCAACGATCCGACGATCTTTGACAACAAGCTCCTCGGTTCTGCCGGCATCGGGCACAATCGCTACTCGACGAGCGGCGCCTCCGGCAACCGGTCCAACATCCAGCCGTTCGTGGTGAGCTACCGGAAGGGAAATCTCGCTCTGGCGCACAACGGCAACCTGTCGAACGCGCGCGAGCTGCGGCGCGCCTTCAGCGAGCGAGGGACCATCTTCCAGTCCACCAGTGACAGCGAGCTCATTCTGCATCTCATCGCGCAGAGCCGCCGGCGCAAACAGGTCGACCAGATTCTCGACGCGCTGGCGCAGCTCGAGGGCGCCTTCTCCCTGGTGATCCTCACAGACAGCCAGATGGTGGCCGTCCGCGATCCCAACGGCTTCCGGCCCCTGGCGATCGGCCGGCTGCGGGACGGCGGTCCCAGCGGCGGCGACAGCTACTGCGTGGCCAGCGAGACGTGCGCCTTCGACCTGATCGGCGCGGAGTACGTGCGCGACGTGGAGCCGGGCGAGATCGTGATTTTCGACAGGGACCGGTGCGAGATCGGTGACTTCCGGTCGGTTACGCTGCCGCGGAGATACGGCGTCAGCCAGTGCATCTTCGAGTATGTGTACTTCTCGCGGCCGGACTCCAAAATCTTCGGAGAGATGGTCGACAAGGTGAGGCGCAAGATCGGGAAGCAGCTCGCGCACGACGCCCCGGTCCCGGTCGTCCCTCCCGAGGAGCGCCAGCCGATCGTGATTTCCGTTCCCGACTCGTCGAATACGGCGGCGCTCGGATTCGTCTCCGAGTGCCAGAAGATGGGCTATCGGTGCCGGTTCGAGATCGGATTGATCCGGAATCACTACATCGGGCGCACTTTCATCGCACCGGGCCAGAACATGCGGGAGCAGCGAGTGCGCTGCAAGTTCAACACCGTTGAGGGTGTGCTGAAGGATCGGATCGTGGTTGTCGTCGACGACTCGATCGTGCGCGGCACAACGGCGAAGTTCCTCGTCCGAATGTTGCGGGACGCAGGTGCGCGCGAGGTGCATTTCCGCGTGTCGTCGCCCCCGGTCATCAGCCCCTGCCACTACGGCATGGACTTTCCGAGCCACGAGGAGCTCTTCGCAAACCAGTTCGACAACGAGGTTGACAAGATGCGAGACTGGCTGGGCGTGGATTCGCTCGGATACCTCTCAGTGGACGGGCTGATGTCGGCGGTCAAGACGTCCAGCGGATCGCAGCACGGCTTCTGCAACGCGTGCTTCAGCTCGAAGTATCCGGTGCCGATCGAGGAAGGGGTGACGAAGGAAGAGAACGAGTGGTAGGGGCTGCGCCCCAACGTCATCACGAGTCGGCGTCAGCCGACGTGGTGATCCGGGCGGTGAGTCTGCCGCACCCTTTCGGATTGCCACGCTCGCTGACGCTCGCTCGCAAGGACGGTCCCTCAGGCACGTCACCCCCACCGCCTCTAATCTCCTGCCGCTCTTCATCCTGAGCCCACGGGTTGAACCAGCGCGGCACCTGAAGCCGTCCCAATTGTGTAGATTTGATGAAATTATCGTGATGGAGCTGTCGTTTTCGCGCAAACCGTGAAAAAACAGGTTGCAATAGACGATAACTTTGTTAGCTTCATCACCTGTTCACCGTTCTTACAAACCCCCCGACTGACATGCGCAATCATGTAGACCTGGCCATCAGGAACACATCAGTATGGGCAGGGATCGTGGGGCTGCTGGCTTTTGTCGTTCTGCAGCTGCTCTGAAAAGAACTTGCCTCTCTCTTCGACCCTTCCGGGTCACGAACCAAGCACGGTCGCTTCTCAAGCGGACGTGCTTTTTCATTTTGAGTTCGTTCCCTCGTCCGCCGGTTTTGCGTAGCCTGCACTTCAACCTGATTCTCAGCGAGACGTCGTAACCGACTCCATGCCCGCAAGCGTCCGACTTCTGGTCGTCGTCAACGTCTACGCGCCCGACCTCGGCGGAGGCATCCTCTTCAGAGATCTGCTCCAGGGCCTCGCCGACCGCGGGATCGATGTCACCGTGCGGTGCGCCTACCCGTACTACCCCGAGTGGACCGACAAGACCGGCAAGAACGGCCTCGCCATCGAACGCTACCAAGACGGCAGCGTGCACGTCGAGCGCCTCGGGATCTATATACCTCGCAACCCGAACTCGCTGTGGCAAAGGTTGCTCTACGAGGCTTCCTTCTTCCTGTCGCTTGTTCGCACTCTGCCGGGAAGCCGTCGCTTCGACCTCGTCATGGCCTACTGCCCTCTCGTCGGGGGAGTAGCATTCGGCGGGCTCGTCAAACTATTGTACCGCAGACGATTGTGGCTGAATGTTCAGGACCTTTCCGCTACGGCCGCAGCCGCCGGCGGCATCGCGTCCGGCGGCCTTGTCAACCGCACACTGCAGCGAATCCAGTCGGGTCTCTTCAATCGGGCAGAGGTGTGGAGCACGATCTCACCCGTCATGCGGGACCAGCTAACACAGGTCGCGCGCAAGAGCCAGCCCATCCTGCTGTTTCCTAACTGGATGCACCAGACGCTCGAGGCTGCCATCCGTCGATCGCCGCGCGCCGCCGACCACCGACCGCACGCACCCGTACGACTTCTCTACTCGGGTAACCTCGGAACGAAGCAGGACCTGCAGCGGCTGTGTGAGAAATTGCACGCGAGCGATGCGGAGTTCCGTTTTGACATCCGGGCTGCCGGCAGCATGGCGGAGCCGCTCCGCCGCTGGCTCGGTGAAACAGCCGATGAGCGCTTCGCGATGTCCGGCCTCTCGGACGAGGACGAACTGGCCGCCGCGCTGCGGGATGCAGATCTCTACGTGATAACGGAAAAATCGGGCGTCGGGGGATCCTTCATCCCGAGCAAGCTCGTGCCGGCCGCCACCGCCGGAACGCCGGTCCTCGCCGTCAGCGACCCGCGAAGTCCGCTGGGTGCAGAGGTCATTGAGAACGAGATCGGCCTGCACGTCACGTGGGCGGAACTGGACCGCGCGGTAGAGGCCATCCGGCGGTTGTCGCAAAACCCCGATTACCCCCGCTGGCAGGAGAATTCCCGAAGCCGCGGCGAATACTATCAACGCGATCGTGTGATAGACGAGTACTATCGAAAAATCGTCTCATTCGCTACGGGCCCCGTCGACAGGCTCTCGACCGAATCGGGGTCCTGAACAGCGTCCGGTCACGCTTCCGCTTCGTCCCGCTTCGAGGCCCCGCGGGAGCCTCGACCTCCCTTCTTTTTCATTAGCTGGCGGGCTTCATCCAGGGGCACCTCGTCCCACATCCCGTTGGGATACAGAACCCAGACCATGTCCTTGAAGATGTCCAGCTTCTTGACCCGCCCGACGCCGAGTGGCGTCTCGATCGCCGTATCGAGCCGTGGAAATCGCTGCAGGGTGCTCATGTACTGCTCCAGCTCGTAGTTCAGACAGCACTTGAGTCGACCGCACTGCCCGCTGAGCCGTGCCGGGTTCAGCGGGAGATTCTGGACCTTGGCCGCCTGCGTCGTAACGGGCTTGAAGGCCTGCAGCCACGTCGAGCAGCAGAGCTCCCGGCCGCAGGAGCCGATGCCCCCGATCCTCGCCGCCTCGTCCCTGGCTCCGATCTGCCGCAGCTCGACTCGGGTATGAAAGCGCCGCGCCAGGTCCCGGACCAGCTCCCTGAAGTCGACGCGCGTCTCCGCCGTGAAGTAGAAGGTCACCTTCTTGTGGTCGAACTGCCACTCCACATCGACCAACTTCATGGCCATGTTCCGCTTCTCGATCGCCTTCCTCCCCACCAGAAAGGAATCCTGCTCCTTGATCTGGTTCTCAGCCCAACGGTCGACATCGGACGCGGTCGCCTTGCGGACGATCGTCGGCAGCGAGCTCTCATCCTCGACGCCCTTGGACTTCACCCGAAGTCGAACGAGGTCTCCAGACATGTGTACCGCGCCGAAGTCCATACCCCGGTCGGCCTGCACCAGGACATAGTCGCCCGTCTGAACCGGAAGGTCGCGCTGATTACGGAAGAAGCCGCGTCGCCCACCCTTGAACGACACCTCGAACACACTGTAGCCCGGTGGCTCGCCGGAATGGCCAAAGTCGCTGAGCCAGTCGTACACATGCATTCGGGAGCAACCCGTACCTGACCCGCACCCGGCAGGCGATGAACAGCCGCCCGCCGAGCAACCTCCACCCGCGATGCACGATCCACACGTCATGTCGACAACTTGAGTCGTTGTTGCTGCGTCGGCCTCAATGCACGACCGCGCCCTCCGTTTCCCACTCCACCAGCGGCACGTAAACGCCTTCCACCGGCTCGCCCCGTATCGCCCTCCGCAGCTCACCATACAGACGACTGAAGAGCAGCGTGAGGTTGACGTTGCGCTGCACCAGCCGGTGGGCCTCTTCCACGAGGTCGATCATCGCCGCGAGATCCGCACGCGGAAGGTTATCCGAGAAGTTCCGTATCTCCTGCGCCTGGTCCACATTGATGAGGTCTTCGGTTCGGCCGGACGCACGATACGTGACGATGTCGCCCAGCCAGCCGAGCATCAATCGCAAGAGGTTCTTCACCCTTTCGCGTCCGAGCGCCGCGTGTTGGCCGACCAGGTCGATGACGAGGTCGTGGTCCGCCGTGGATCCTCGGCCGTCGACCGACCAAAGTGCGCGAAACACCTCCACGACCGCCTGCCGCGCGGTCATCAGCGTGGTGTTCTCCGCCAGCTCGAGCGCCCGGCTGTAGGACCCGTCCGCCATCCTCGCGATGATCTCAGCGTCATCCCTCCCGAGATCCGTGACCGCGACGAGCCTCCCCGCGATGTCCGCCGAGGCAAGGGGCGAAAAAACGAGTCGCTGGCACCTGGAGAGGATGGTCGGAAGAATGTGGTCTGCCCTGCTCGTCGTAAGCACGAAGACGGTCCTCGGCGACGGCTCCTCGAGAAGCTTCAGAAAGGCGTTCGCCGATCGGCCTCCGAAAAGATGCGCGTCGGTGACGATGCCGATCTTGTACGATCCCTCCACGGGCTTGAAGCTGAAGGCGCGGTGCAGGTCGGCATGAATGCGCTCGATGTGGTACCCGGCCTGCTTGTTCGACACCCGCTCAGGATCATCGAGGAACGGGCGGCGGGCGAAGTCGACCGTGGCATACGGATCCTCGAACAGCAGGCCGCGCCGCCGCGCGACATCCTCCGGCGCGACCTCCTTCGGCTGCGGCATCAGAACGTGAACGTCCGGGTGTACGCCTCGCGACACCTTCTGGCAGGGCAGACACGTTCCGCACGGCGTTCCCGATCCTTCCTCGCACAGCAACTCCTGGGCGAACTCGAGCGCGACGGCTCGCTTGCCGACCCCGTCCGCACCCTGGAAGAGGTACGCGTGGGCGACCCGGTGGCCTGCGATCGCGCGGGCAAGAACGTCCCTCGCGCGCTCCTGGTTGATGGGCTCAAACGTGCTCATGCTGCAAGATCGTCCGGAACGAGAAGAAAGTCTAAGGGTCGTCAGCGCCTCGGTTGCATGCGGCCGGCCCGCGGAGCGGCGACGGAACTTTGAAGTGCCCGGGCGTATTTTACGGCTGCCGATTCTTTCGGTGGTCGGCGCGGTAGCTCAGGAGGTCAGAGCGACGGATTCATAACCCGTAGGTCGGCGGTTCAAGTCCGCCCCGCGCCACTGGTTTCAGCACTTTGGAGCCCGGTTTCGTCCCAACGGAGCCGGGTTTTTTTGTGGACTGGTGTACAGCGTGGTGTCCAGTTCCGTGCACCGTGTGTTGCCTCGGTCATGCAAAACACAATCTATGATTCGCGCCATCGCCAGACGTTCCCGAATGGCCTTCGCAGACATATACGCTCTGTCGCTATATAGTGATTGACATTATATTAACATGTTGTGCTACAACGACTTAGCGTTGCATTAGTGTTCAGCTTTGTGTAGATTGGTCAGGACGCAATCAGAACACCATACGATGGCACAGGATAGACTGGTGCCGAGGCCCGAGGTGAGACGGAGGCTCGGCGACATCTCCGATTCGACGTTCTACAGACTTGTTCGCAGTGGGGAACTTCCTGCTCGCAAGATCGGCAGTTTGTGGAGAGTGCCGGAATCGGAGCTACTGAAATTCACACAAGAGGTCCCACGCTCAACAGTCGAGGTTGAGGATGGCGAGAGTCGGATATAGAACCGCCATCTCAACCATTCACTGACGCCTAAGAGCGAGAGATCGACGCGGCACGCGGACGCCCGGCTACCGGGCCACCCGACCTGCCTGAACAACACAAAACCCGAGACAACACTGTCGGCGGACGCGGCTGTCTGCGGGTTTCATGAATGCGGAATTCCTTTGGCAAAGATACGAATATCGTTTCGTAATTCGGATAGGCAGAGTCGCTGGGCTGGCCTGTCTTTCAAGCCTCAACGTGGCCTCAGCGGACGACCCAACCTCGCAACCGATGGCGGTCGCCGAGATGGGTCGATGCCCGCCGAGATGGAGGTCGGAAGTTGAGTACGGCAGACGTTTATCACCAGTTTCCCCTCTCCCTCCTCGGCGACCCCCGTCTCGATGCTCCTGCACTTGCTCGCCGGATCGACAGACCACTTCATGGCATTCACGGTACGTGAAAGTCGCCCGACGGGGTCACGCATAGAGGTTCCCGCGCCCCCTTCACCTGCATCGCGACGTAATGCCCCGGCGGCGGACAAGGGAGGAGTTATTGAGAGAGCTTTACTGAAACTGCCGGACAGATACTGTGGGGCAAGTACCTTTCATGTTGGCGGCAAATGCCCCGCGCACACTGCCAAAGACGAAACCCCGATCCTAAACTGGAAGCCGAGGTCTTGCGTTCGCCTTGGTGGCGTCCTACTTGACGATGACCATCGCCTTCGTTTTCAGGAGGTCCCCGGCCTGGAGGCGGTAGAGGTATACACCGGACGGGAGGGCCGTGGCGTCGAACGACACCTCGTAGGTGCCTGCCGGCCTGGCGCCTGAAGCGAGGACTTGCACCTGCCTTCCGAGGACATCGTGGACGGTCAGTGCGACTTCGGAGTGCCGTGGAAGACGATAGGAGATCGTCGTGGTCGGGTTGAAGGGGTTGGGGTAGTTCTGGTGGAGGACAAAGACGGCCACTCCCTCCGACTTCGAGATGTCGGTACCTGACGGAACATTGACTTCCGCCTGATTAGAGGGGACACTCTCGCCCTGGTCATAGACCGCCGTCGTCTGGTAGTAGTACGTCTCCACACGCTCAACATCCGTGTCAACGAACGATGTCGTACTTGCGTCCGTCTCTGCGATCATCGAGCCTGTATTGAACGGATCCTCGATGGCCGAACGGAAGACGCGATAGCCCTGCAAAACAGGGTCGCCGGTGTCGACCGGTTCAAAAGCACCATCCAGTGTCAGCGTGTAGTCGGTTGCGTTCGCGCCGACAAGGTCTACACTCACCCAGTAGTCGCCAGGGACCAGATCCGGCCGATCGATGATCTCTCCTACGGTGTCCCCCACATTCGCTGACTCGCCTATCACGAATGTGATGAAGTCACTCACGACCTGCAGCTCCATGTCGAGGTCAGACGAGAATGCGTCCAGACGCACACTCAGACCGTCGGCAGTAAGGCCGAGTTTGAACGTGTCGTTTTCATCGGTGCCGGGAGTCAGACTGCCGGTGACGCACACCGATGACTCCCCACCGACCGCCTGCGCATCACTCGAATTGTCATTCGGCTCGGTCTCGACTATTTGCGTGACACACTCGAGGACTCCGCGGCCACTGGACGATGACTTCGAGCTCCCGCTCCCCGGGCGGGCAGTCAGGTCTCTCGGAGGAGCAAGCCCCGTACCGGTCACAGGCGGATTCCAGAAGAGCCCGACGACGGGTCCACCTGTCACGATGTCGAACGCACCGGGTGCCGTCGCACTTCTTCCATCCGGCCGGGTTACGGTTACATCCCGGGCCCCTGTGGCAGCAAACTGACTGATACCCATCGTCACGTCAAGTCGTGCGGAGCTTATCACCTCGACGGCGTTTACGGTGATACCGTCTCCACCAAACTCCACGCTCGTACCATTTGTGAAGTCGCTGCCGAAGATGGAAACCAGAAGCTCGGCATCGCCCTGAACGCCTTCGTCGGGCACCAGCCGGCCAATACGAGGTGACGGAAAGCCGCCCTGCACTTCCCCGGTGAACACCTTGAGCTCATAATCACCGACGGCCGCTTCGCGAAGAAAGACGTCAAAGTCGGGGAGAATACGCCTCTCCCCTGCGGGATCAACCGCGCTCACGACCACCCGATACGTACTCGGGGCTGGAAATAGCCCGCCGCCAAAGGCACTCTCTAAGGGCAACTGCTCGACCACCACCAACGCGTCATCGCCTCGGGTAGGAAAGTTGTCGGACGCCGCGATAAGCAGCCCCTCGGGATCGAACAGCTCGACGAGCGGGTCGAGTTCTGGCCCAAGTGAATGAACGGAAACATTCACGGCCTGCCCCGGAGTGGCTTGGAACACGTACGAATCCCGCTGACGCCGGTCGCTCATTGTTCCGATACGCTGCGGCGTCGTCTCCGCCTCGGACAGGCTGCTGACGGTGACGTCGACAGGATCGTAGTCGCCTCCGCTCTCGAGGCGAACGTAGTACGTGCCGTAGGACTGCTCATCAGGCGTCAGATCGTATCCGCGCCCGAGAAACCGGTGGGCGCCCTGGCGAATGAGCGCAGTGTTGACCAGCGCCGCGTCCGTTCGCGTCGTGCTCGTCTGGTCACCGAATCCGGCCGTGCCTTTGTCGAGTGTTGTTCCGTCCGGACCTATGAGTTCCAGCCATGGATCGAATATCGTCTCGGGTGCCTTGGCTCTGCGCATCAGTATCGTCGATTTCTCCAGCTGGGCCACCGGTATGCTGTCGCGAACGGCATCCGTCATCATGTTCAGTGCCCGGATTGCATCGATCGTAGCTTCAGGAGCAGCGGCGATGCGCACGTATCGCGCCGACGAAAGGCCGGTTCCGGTCAGGTCGAACGACTGCTCTCCGGTTGCCGCACCCGCAATCGAACTGAAGTCCCTCGCGTACGGCGTGTTTCCGACAGCCACCTGGTACGTGCCGGCCGTAGACAGCACGGTGAAGTCCGCATCCGGACCGTCGACAATCTCCTGGCCGGAGCCCATGTCGAGGATGATCCCATAGACTGGAGCCGTGTCCACCGGTATTGGTAGTGTCACGCCGACACGGTCATCGCGCCCGATTGCCGCGCAGACCGTACCGGCTAGCGTCGGCTGCGCTTCGACCGACGCAGGGTCCGGCACCTGCGTGAAGTCCACGACCGTGCCGAGAATCAGCGGGTGAAACGCAAGGCTATCAGGCATACAGACCGGAGAGCGAGCAGTGGGTGTAGTAATGTCCTGCACGGGCACAGGCCGGCGGAGGATCAGCCCCGTCCGCGGCGGGTCCGGTGCGCGACGAATGGGGCTGCCGTCCGCGAAACCGCTTGCATCGGGCGGCACGAGCACCGCGACCGCGTACTCGCTGTTTTCGGTCGGGTTGACGAACTTGAACAGGCCCGTCTGAGCAATCTCGTCTGCACGTCCCAAGAGGGGCTGCTGCCGGGGAGCGGAGTGGTTAAAGAGTATGTCCTGCCGGGTCGCTCTCGGAAACTCCTTTACTCCGTCGACGAATTTCCGCGGGGCGCTCACATCGCCCGCCAGATGAATCTGGAATGGCGATGGGAAAGTGCCCTGGGCACTAACGGCAATCACATACAGACCGTCTTGCGAGACCGGAAAATGGAAGCCCGCACTTCCCGACCCGACCGTAATGGCAGTAGAGTTTGTGAGCACCACCTCTCCGCTTGGCTCAAAAACGACGCCCGCGATGTTCAGCGGCGGTGGAAAGGGCCTGGTGTTGATGAGCCGAAGCGCTGCCGTGCCGTCGGTTCGCCGGCCCACAAAGACAAACGTCGCTACGTCGTATTCGTCACGGAGAACGTACTGCAGTAGGATCTGCTGGAAGTTGACGGCTGGAGCATTCGGGAAGATGAGCGGGTTCGTAACCGTAACCTGATCGTAGATCAACCAGAAGGGGTA
>JBFGEP010000031.1:0-13049 GCA_041580055.1 Rhodothermales bacterium
AGAGAGGCCGTAGTGAGCGGTCGTGAGTCACTGGTCGGCGAGACGATCGCGATACTATTCGCGGTATCCCTCGGGTGCGGCATGCTGCTTACGGTGCTCTTGTCGGAGATCTCATTTCTTCCGGTGTTCACCGTGGGCAGGTCCTGGATGACCCCGGAAGTTCGCGACTTCATCGGCGCCATTCTCGACCAGCGATGGACGCTGATGGTGATGCTGGCCAGTGCGTACGCTCTCGTCGCGGTGGTCTGGACTTCGGTCCTTTCTTTCCTGTCCCGGAAGCGTCAGACGCTGCTGCCTGCACAGGTCATGATGCTGGTCGTCTGGCCCCAGTGGACGCTGCTTGTCTTGCTGCTGGTGGCCCCCGCCATCGCTGTCTCGCCACCTGCCGCGAGGCTGGAGGTCTCCGCCCTGGCGCTCGTCGGTGTGTTCGTACTCCTGTGCCTTTCCCTCTGGCGGACCGTGTACGACTATTGGCAGTGCTCGCGGGTGGCGGTGGGGCTGCTGCTCCTCGGCGTCGCGCTGCACCCCGTGCTGCTGCTTACGGCGTACGGCCTCTTTCTGATAACACGGCACGAAGACGCCGCCGACTATCTCCGGCATCTCGCGACGATTCGTTGACAGGGAGAGACCGGTTCTAAGAGTCGCCGGTCTCCTGCGAGCGAAGGACGTCCTCGGCGTGTGCCAGCATCTCCGGCGTGTCGACGTCCTGCCAGAAACTTGCGCCGACGCTCACGCACAGCATTCGACCCTCATCGCTCAGACGCTGAATGCCGTCTGACAGCGATGCGTCGTACTCCTCGCCGTATACGGCCTCCAGGGCGTCAATGAGCCCCGTACTGCAGACAAAGACCCCCGTGTCGACGCAGTTGAACTCCTGCAGGTGTTTGCCGATCGCCACCAGCCTGTCGCCGCTTGAGAGCACCTTTGTGGCGTCATCCATATCAAACACCGTGTCGAGCTTGTAGTCGACGAGAAGGGTGGCCCCACGCTCAGGCGGGTCCGTCTCACGTACGATGTCCATCAGTTCATCGCCTAACACGTGATCCGCCATGACGAGGACGAAATCGCTCGAGCCTATCGCCTCCTTCGCTGCGACTACCGACAGGCCGTTGCTCTTCTCGAAGTGCGGATTGTAGACGAACTGCAGGTCCATGGACCCGTCGTGGATTTGACGGATCTCCTCTTCCAGGCTTTCAGCCTGGTACCCAAGAACGATCACGACGCGGCCGCAGCCCGCGGTTCGCAGGCTGCGGAGCGTGCGCTCTATGAGCGGCTTGCCTGCGACCGGAGTAAGCGGCTTCAATCGGGCGCTCCCGTTCGCGAGTCGCGTTCCCAGGCCGGCGGCCAGAACCACACCCGTCCGTGCACCTTCGGGAGCGGTCATGTTATCTCCAGGTTTTCGGAGGGAGCGTAATTCTCCGACAGGTGCGTGAGTGGCTCCTCTCCGCCCAGTACTCGCAAAGTGTTCTTCAGGCGGAAGTGCTGGATGAACAGGTCGTGTTCCTGCACGTGTCCCGACACCACCTGGGGGCTCTTGAAGTAGAACGAGAGCCACTCCTGAACCCCCGAGCGTCCCGCGCGGCCCGCAAGATCGAGGAAAAGCGCCAGGTCCAGCACGATGGGCGCCGCCAGGATGGAATCGCGGCAGAGGAAGTTGACCTTGATCTGCATAGGGTAACCCAGCCAGCCCACGATGTCGATGTTGTCCCACCCTTCCTTTTCGTCGCCGCGCGGAGGATAGTAGTTGATCTTCACCACATGACAGAGGTCGCGATACAGGTCGGGGTAGACCTCCGGCTGCAGGATGGTGTCCAGCACGCCGGTCTTCGTCACTTCCTTAGCCTTGAAGCTGTCGGCGTCGTCGAGCACCTCCCCGTCACGGTTGCCGAGGATGTTGGTGGAATACCAACCGCGGATCCCCAGCATCCGGGCTTTCATTCCCGGCGCGAGGATCGTCTTCATGAGGGTCTGCCCCGTCTTGAAGTCCTTGCCGGCTATGGGAACTCCCTTTTCGACGGCGAGCTGCTCGAGGGCACGGCAGTCGGCGGAAAGGTTGGGGGCGCCGTTAGCGTACGGCACGCCTTCCATGATGGCAGCATATGCGTAGAGCTGCGACGGCGAGATCGCCGGATCGTTCTCCGCGAGGCCCTTCTCGAACGCGTCGATGCTCATGTGGCAGGACGACGGTTGGAGGTAGACCTCGGTAGACCCGCACCAGATCATGACAGCTCTCGAGGCGCCGGTCTCGTCCAGGCGCTGCCGGATGTCCCGCCGCAGCGCTTCGGCCAGGTCCTTCTTTGTCTCGGCCTTCTTGACGTTTGGGCCGTCCAGTCGCTTGACGTACTGTCGGTCAAACGCGGCCTTCATGGGCTTGATGGAGTGAAGGAAATCCTTCAGCGGGTCGAGCGTGTCCGGGCGCAGCACAGCCGCTCGCGCTGCGGCCTCGAAGGCATCGTCCGGGAAAACGTCCCAGCCGCCGAACTCAAGGTCGTCGAGCGGCGCGAGGTCCAGAAAATCCCGAATCAGCGGGCTGCGGTTTTCCGACCGGGCACCAAGGCGGATGGTCTGCATCTGCGACACGGAGCCAACGGGCAGCGCGTGACCCTGCCGCACCGACTCGACACCGGCGATGAACGTGGTGGCGACGGCTCCCATGCCGGGCGTGAGCACGAGCAGTTTACCCTCGTGGGGTCGATACTCTGGAGAAGGCATCGGGCGTGAATCCTGTTGTGTCGATTACGTCGACGGAATCAACGATAATAGGCTACTCGTGGCAAACGCGCCATGAATTGGTCGACAAATGCCGATTCGACAACGGGCCGGCGGATTGTTTAGATTGATCGCCCCGTCCCCGGGAAGACCCCCGTCGCCCGAACCGCATTCGGGATGCCTCCGGATCGATTTCGACGCAAGATGACGAGTCGCCAGTCTGAGATTCGAAGCGGAGCGAAGGTCAACGCGCTCGGGCTCGCGGGCAAGCTGGCCGCGCCGGTGTTTCTCGTGCTCGTCAACCGCCTCTACGGCGTGGACGCTTTCGGCGTGTACGTCACGGCGGCCTCGCTCCTCGAGATGGGAGTGGCGTTCCTGACCGCGGGATTCAGGGACGCGGCGCTGCTCTTCGTGGCCCGACATTCGGATCGCACCTCCGCCACCGAGCAGCGATCGCTGTACCACGGCCTCATCAACGCGTTCGCCTGGGGGCAGACGCTGGCTCTGGTTCTGATCGTCTTTACGCTGACGGCGGGGCCGGAGCTATTGCCGAAGTACTTCCCCGACTTCGGCGATCGCTTGCTCCTGATGCTCAAATGGATGGTGCTGGTGCTCCCTCTGATGACGTTCGAGCGCGTCGTCCTGGCCGCGACCCAGGGCCTGAAGATCATGAAGTATGAGGCGGCCGTAAACGGCATCGTACGACCCCTGCTGCTCGTGGTCCTTTCGGCCACCCTGTGGGCCGTGTGGCCGACGCTGGTCGGCCTGCTCGTTGCCTACGTAATGACGCAGGGAATCATCGCGATTCTCGTCGTGATCATCTACAGCCGCGAGCTGTCGTGGAGAGAGCTCGGTCGGGCACTCCGTTCGTTCCGCCCGAGCCGCGAGATGGTCATGTTCGCGTTGCCGCAGAACCTCAACCGCACACTGGAGCGGTTCATCACGAATATCGACGTCGTCATGCTGGGCATGTTCGGCTTTTCGGCTTCGAGTGTGGGGCTCTACGGCACGGGCGCTCTCATCGTTCGCGAGATCCGCCACGTGAAGCTGATCTTCTCGTCAGCCTTCAATCCCCATATCGTGCAACTCTACTTTGGCCGGAGGCTGAAGGAGCTAGCGACTGCCTTCTCCGTCACCGCCCGGTGGATCGCGACATGGGCGATACCGATCGTGGTGACCGTCGCGCTCCTCCGCAGCGACCTGCTCCGCCTCGTCCACCCGGATTTCGCCGGGCAGGACACGCGATTCATGCTCATCCTCCTCGTCATACCCTACCTGCAGTCGAGCGTCGGACTGGCCAGCAACGTCGTGGTCATGACCGGCCACTCCGGATTCAACCTCCTGAACAGCGCCACCGCCGCCGCCACCAACATTCTGCTCAACCTGTGGTGGATACCTGTCTTCGGGGCGCCGGGCGCTGCAATGGCCTCGGCGGTCGCGGCTGTCGTCACCGCCACGCTCGAAACCAGCGAGATGGTGCTCGTCGTAAAGGTCAGGCCCCTTCTGCGGGTGCTCGTTCCGCCTCACCTCGGGGGACTGATCGCCGGGGCGGTGATTGCCGCCATCGTCCTGTACACTCCACTCACGGACCTTGGCCTGCCGGGACGGCTTGCGACAGTAGCAGCGTCGCTGGGCACGTATTTCGCAGTGGTGCTGGCCATGCGGGCAGACCGTTTCCGCGGATTCTCCTTCCCCTCAGGTCCGGAGGAGCCCTAGCTCCTGTTCTCGCGGGCCCGGCGCTTCTCGAGGCTCGACATCAGCGCGTCGAAGCCACGCTTGCGAACGACTGATTGAAAGGATCGGGCGTAGCCCTGCGTGGTGCTGACGTCGTCCAGGATGATGTCGGAGATGTGCCAGGCGGATCCGTCGTAAACCATGTCGTACTCCACCCGCGCGGGGATATCCTTGTAGATGGTCGACGTCACGACACGGGCCTGCTCGGAGTCCACTGTTATATCCTCGTACGCCACGCTGGAGCGGTACACGTCAAGATTCGACAGGGACTGCGATCGGACGATGTCACTGAACACTTCGATGAAATGGGAACGCTGCGCTTCCGACAACGGCTCCCAGTGCGGCCCAAGCGCGTTGCGGCCCATCGTCTTGAAGTCTATGATACCGTTGATGACGTTCTTGAGGTTCTCCTTCTGCTCGCGGCTGAAGTCGTCCCTGTCACCAATGATGCGCTTGATCTCGGCGTCCCGATCCTGCAGCATGCGCCGAATCTGGGCGGGCGAAGTCTGGGCTGAGGCCGCCGGCGGCAGCACCGGGCAGAGCAGGAAGAGAGTCGCGATGAGTAGGATTCTGTTCACGAAATCAGACAATTGAAGTAGATCAGTACGCCTTGCGTAGCACTCTGAGGGCCTCCCTGGCCTTTTCCGTCATCAATCCCCAATAAGTGTGCCGGAGAGGATGGCCTCCCGCAGCAGGCCGCACGAGCGGTGCAGCTTCAGGACAGCCACGTTGTAGTCGTACGTCGCCTGGTATTCCTTCGCCTGCAGGTCGAGGTTGGAGCGAACGGCACGGACGAGGTTCTCGGTGTCGCCGATCTCCAGGTCGAAGTTGACGGTCTCCGTCTGGAGCCACTCCTTGCTCAGACGGTAGGCCTCCTGGGCTGACTCCAGCGCGGCACCCGCGGTCGTGAGTGTTCGATAAGCCTCCTCCACCTCAAACAGAATGAGCTGTCTGAGCCCCTCCAGCTGGTAGCCTACTTCATTCGCCTGCGCCCGGGCCTGCTCGACGCGTGCGCGGGTCTGATGAAATCCCAAGCCCAGTCTGACACCCAGCCCGGCCTCGATGCTCGTCCCGCGGAGCCGGTCGCTGTGAAACGGGTTGGGCTGGTTGTAGCGGCCGGCGGTGCCGGACGCCCTGAACCGTCCTCCGAAGAAGATCTTCGGGTAGTAGTCGGACTTCGCGACGTCCACCAGGGCGCGTCTGGCTGCGAGTCCCGCCGCAGCGCGATCGAGCTCCGGACGCCGCCGCGAGGCAAGATCGAGATAGTCCTCAAGGCTCAGCGGTTCAAGCTGGATGGGAGTCAGGATGACCTCGTCGGCGACCACCACGACAGAGTCAGGCAGGAAGAGCAGCCGTCGAAGGGCAACCTCGGCCGTCCGGTTCTTCTCCTCGACCTCCACGACGAGCCGCTTGAACTCCTGCTCGGTGATGAGCACCTGGAAGAGGTCCGCGTCGTCGACGTCGGGCGCACCGTCCTGCAGCAGGCGCTCAATTTCCTCTTTCGCCTGATCGACAATGTCGCCTGCATCGTGGGCCACGAGTCGCAGCGCTTCGGTGAGCAGGAGTCCGTAATAGAGCTCACCGGCCTGCAGGGCGACGTCGAGCTCCTCCTCGCGAACAGCCGCCTCCTCCACACGAACCCCACTGGAAGCTGCACGGACGTTGCCTCCCAGCTGCCCCCATGTGTGCAGCGGCTGCAGGAACTCAACCTCGACCTGGCTGAAGGGCCTCAGCTCGCCCCAGTCGTTGCGAACGTCAGGGTCCAGGAAGAGCCTGTCCGTGGGGGTATCGTTCGGGTTCGAGAGCGATGGCGCAGGCGCGTGCGCCGATGAGAGCGAGAACTCCGTCAGGTACCGGCTGGCACGCGCAAGTTGAGCACGGGCGGAGGCGAAGTCCCTGCGCGCGGCCACGGCGGCCACCTGGGGGCTTCTCTCGAGGGCGCGCTCGACGACTGCACCGATGCGTACGCGCAACGTGTCAGGCTGGCCCGCCGCCTGCGAGATCGACATCCACGTCGCGCAGATCGCGATCAAGAGTGCGGGCCTGAGCGTATGCAGCGGAAAGGCGGTGGATCGGGTCGAATTCGCCATGGGACCGTGAGCACAACGTGGTGGGTGGATACGAATCGATCGCATCCGGGCCGTGGCCGCTTCAAAAATAGCTTGTTTATCTTTCGAAATCGTACTCTCAGGACTCATGGCGTACCGTTCCGGATCCCCAAAACACATTGGCGCGGTGTTGTCCGAGGTCATCGACCGCCTCGGCATCGGGCCGAGGATCCTCGAAGCGAAGGCCGTCGAGGCGTGGGCCGAGCTCGCAGGACCCTCGATCATCGCCGTGACGGATTCGGTCCGAATGAAGTCGGGTCGAATGATCATCAAGATCACGTCGCCTACGTGGCGCTACGAGCTCAGTCTACAGCGAAACGAGTGGCGCGACCGGGTGAACGAATACGTGGGGAAGGATATTGTTCGCGAGGTGATCTTCCGCTAGGCCGTGCCGGGGTGTCCGGACGGGCGCCGTCGATCAGTCCGTGTACTTCTTGAAGATCACGGTCGTGTTGTCGCCGCCGAATCCGAAGGCGTTGCTCACGCCCACGTTCACCACGCGGTCCTCAGGAGCGTTGAACGTGTAGTTCAGGTCGCAGTCCGGGTCGGGATGCTCGAAGTTGATCGTCGGCGGCACACGGTCGTGCTGTATCGCGAGGATCGTCGCGATCGCTTCGACGGCGCCGGCGGCTCCGAGGAGGTGACCCGTCATGCTCTTGGTCGACGAGAGATTCATGCGGTAGGCGTGCTCCCCGAAGACCTCTTTGATGGAGTTGGTCTCGGCGATGTCCCCCAGCGGCGTGGACGTGCCGTGCATGTTGAGGTAGTCGACCTGCTCTGGCTGCAGGCCGGCGTCCCGCAGGCCCGAGCGCATCGCGATGGATGCGCCCCTTCCGTCGGGATCCGGAGCGGTGATATGGTGAGCGTCCGCACTCATCCCTATGCCGACGACCTCGGCGTAAATCTTCGCACCGCGGGCCAGAGCCCGGTCGAGCTCCTCCAGGTACAGGCAGCCGGCTCCCTCTCCCATGACGAAGCCGTCGCGTGTCGAGTCGAACGGACGACTCGCCGTCTCAGGCTCGTCGTTGCGCGTTGAGAGCGCCTTCATTGCGTTGAACCCACCGATGCCCATCTCCGTGACGCTCGACTCCGCGCCGCCGCACAGGGCCGCGTCGGCGAGGCCCCGCTGAATGAGCAGGAAGGCGTCCCCGATATTGTTGTTTCCGGTCGCGCAGGCTGACACCACACAGTAGTTGGGTCCGCGAAAACCGTACTCGATCGAAATGTACCCGGATGCGATGTCCGGTATGAGCATCGGAATGAAGAACGGCGACAGGCGGCGGACGCCACTCTCGATGTAGGTCTGTACCTGCTCGTGGAAGACCTTGATGCCACCGATGCCGCTTCCGAAGATGACCGCGACCCTGTCCTTCTCTTCCTCGGATAGGCTCGCGGTGTCCACACCGGAATCCTCAATCGCCTGCTTGGCGACGGCGAGGGCGTACTGGCAGAATCCGTCCAGCCGTCTCGCCTGCTTGCGATCCATGTAGTTGGTTGGATCGAAGCCCTTCAGCTCACAGGCGAATTTCGTCGGGAAGGGTTCGGTGTCGAACTTCTCGATCGGAGCGGCTCCGCTCCGGCCTTCCATCATTCCCTGCCAGAACTCGTCGACGGTCAACCCGATCGGGGTAACCGCCCCCATACCGGTGACTACGACTCTTCGAGCGCCGTTCTGCATGGTGATACCACCGAAAAGAAACCGGATCAGCCGCCGGTCTTCTCACTCAGGTATGAAATCGCGTCTCCGACCGTGGCGATGTTCTCCGCCTCTTCGTCAGGAATCGTGAGATCAAACTCCTTCTCGAACTCCATGATGAGCTCGACCGTGTCGAGAGAGTCCGCGCCAAGGTCGTTCGTGAAGGAGGCTTCGGGCGTAATGTCGGACTCGTCGACGCCGAGCTTTTCAACGATAATCGCATTGACCTTCGCGGCAATGTCGTTAGACATAGGTGGTCTCCGTCAAGTTTGTACTGGCTGCTTGCACACCCCTGATTCGCCGAGAAAGGGCGTTTCTTGTATCCGAGATGTGCGATGAACCGCGAAAACTAACCTAGTCTCACGCGATAATCAATTTGACAGAACCCGCTTGACGCATACTTCGAACCGGCTGAATCCCATTGCCGTAATTCCATCCGACCGTTATCCTGAAAATCTGCACGAATCTATCTTGCCGCAGGTGCGTTTGGAAGCCGACCGTATCGCCAGATACGTTACTCAACAACTCGACAATCAGCATTCCTCAAGTCGTCACATGTCCTATCTGTTTACCTCCGAATCCGTATCCGAGGGTCATCCCGACAAGGTGGCTGACCAGATCTCGGACGCCATCCTGGACGCTCTTCTGGAGCAAGATCCGGAAAGCCGCGTCGCGGTCGAGACGCTCGTCACGACCGGCCTCGTCGTGTTATCGGGTGAAGTCACGTCGTCGGCCTACGTCGACGTACAGGAAGTGGCGAGGGACGTCATCCGCGACATCGGGTACAACGACCCGACACTTCGATTTGACGCGGACTCCTGCGGCGTCGTGAGCAGCATTCACGAGCAGAGCCCGGACATCTCCCGGGGTGTCGTCGGCTCGGAGGAGATCGGAGCGGGCGACCAGGGCATGATGTTCGGGTACGCGTGTCGCGAGACCGACCAACTGATGCCGATGGCTATCACATTCGCGCACGGTCTCATGAAGGAGCTTGCCAACATCCGCAAGGAGACCGAGCTCATGCCGTACCTGCGCCCCGACTCGAAGGGGCAGGTGACGATCGAGTACGAGGATGACCGCCGGACGCCGAAGCGCGTGCACACGATCGTCGTATCGACTCAGCACAGCGATGACGTAAAGCAGGAGAAGATCGCGCAGGACGTGCGCGAGATTCTCATTCCGCGGGTCATTCCGGCGAAGCTGCTCGACGACGAGCTTATCATTCACGTCAACCCGACCGGCCGGTTCGTGATCGGCGGTCCGCACGGCGACACGGGCCTTACGGGTCGCAAGATCATCGTCGACACGTACGGCGGGCGCGGAGCGCACGGCGGTGGCGCGTTCAGCGGGAAGGACCCGACCAAGGTCGACCGCTCGGCCAGTTACGCGGCGCGCCATGTCGCGAAGAATATTGTCGGCGCCGAGCTGGCCCGGGAGGTCGAGGTGCAGATCGCGTACGCTATCGGGATCGCCGAGCCCGTCTCGATCGACGTCAACACGTTCGGAACGGGTGTCATCGCTGACGACCAGCTGGTGCGCGTTATTCGCAAGGCATTCATTCTGCAGCCGGCGGAGATCATCGAGCGGCTGAAGCTGCGGCGGCCGGGATACCGGAAGACGGCGAGCTACGGCCACTTCGGCCGCGACGGGTTCACGTGGGAGGCGCTCGACTGCGTGGAGGAGCTGAAGGAAGCTGCCGGGTCCTTTGCCTGAGCCGTGATATAGGTTTTGTCGGATGCGACGATAATTAGGCAGGGTTCGGAAGGTGCCCTTCCGGATGCCCGAGGACCAAACGGACGCATCCGTAGTGACATTGACGACGCGACCGCTATTCGGTCGTCCGCATCGCGCCCATTGTGAAGAAACTTGTCGTCCTCCTGCTAGCTGCCGTGACTCTCGCGGCGGGACAGCCCACGCTGGCCCAGGATCGGGGAGCCTCCGGTCGGGACTTCTTCAAGGAGCCCGTACGTGATGTCGTGCGGCGAGTCGATGTCGCGAGCGACATCCGGTCACTTAGATCGGAAGCCGGCAGGATTGACGCCCGGAGCGGTGTCACGCGAGCGGTCTACGACGCTTCTCCAGCAGAGCACGGCCGGTCGACTCCGGACCAGGCGGCTCGAGCGGTCCTGGCCCGGTATCGCAGCGAGTTTGGCCTGGAGAGAAGCGGAGAGCTTCGACTCGTCTCGAGACGGTCGACGGACGTAAGCCACCACATACTTTTTCAACAGTATGCGCGTGGACTGCCGGTGTACCGCAGGGTGGTCAAGGTGAACCTGGATTCGGACCTCCAGCCGACGATTGTGCTCAACGGCATTGCGCCGGGGATCGAATCGGCCGCACCGAGCACCCGTCCCACGGTTTCAGCCGATGAGGCGCGGTCCGTAGCCAGGGGCACCCTGGTTCGCGGTGATGCAGAGACGACCGTTCCGGAGCTGCAGCTCTTCCCGTCGGATCCGCCGCGCCTCGTGTGGCAGATGATCCTCTGGCCCGACGAGCTGCCGGGGCAGTGGGATGTGCTGGTTGACGCTCACTCCGGAGAGGTGGTGCAGGTGCTGGACCTCGCGTCTCACCGCATCAGGTTCCATCCAAACGCTGAATACCGGCGGGCCGACCTGAGCGAGTCGTCGAATGCGGTAGCCGCTGCGACGGGGACGGGCTATGTGTTTGATCCGGATCCCCTGACGTCGGCCGGCGCACCGTACGGACCGCCGTACACCGACTCCGGCGATGCCGACGTCGATGCGCTGAACGACGAGCTCTTGTTGGTGGACCTGCTGGACATCTCAGTCGACAACCAGTCGAACTACATCCTGGAGGGACCCCACGTACAAATCATAGGCGGCGGAACGCTGAATCCACCGTACCAACCTCCGGCGCTGGCGTCCGCCGACGGATTCCGGTTCACGCGCGGCGAGGAGCATTTCGAAGCCGTCAACGCGTACTACCATATCGACAAGAGCCAGCGCTACGTACAGTCGCTCGGCTTTCCGGATCGTCAGAACGGCGCTGTCAAGGTGAGCCCTCGGGCCTTCACTGCGGACAACTCGTTCTACACACCGTCGCAGAATATCATCGAGTTCGGTATCGGTGGCGTGGACGATGCCGAAGACGCGGGTGTCGTCTGGCACGAGCACTCCCACGCGCTCCTTGAGGCAGGTGCTCCCGGGCTTAATGCAGGCGGTGAGGGTCAGGCGCTGCACGAAGGCACGGCCGACTACTGGGCGGGATCGTACCTGAGGTATCTGGCGGAGACCCGGCCGGGTACCCGCAGCGATTGGGAGAATGTGTTCAGGTGGGACAGCGGCGACGGGCAGCTCTGGCCGGGGCGGTCAATGACGATGCCGGGCACGTATCCGGAAAACACGACCTGCGACGACCCGGGTGACGCCAACGGCGACGGCTGCCGAATCTACACGGATGGCTTGCTCTGGGCGACATCGCTGATGGAAGTGTACACGGACGTG
Source organism: Rhodothermales bacterium (assembly GCA_041580055.1). Taxonomy (GTDB): domain Bacteria; phylum Bacteroidota; class Rhodothermia; order Rhodothermales; family JABDKH01; genus JABDKH01. Next base: position 11,712 of record JBFGEP010000031.1, read on the forward strand.
GGCAGGCCGATCCTCGACCGCCTGTTGTTGCAGTCGCACTCCTATCTGGTGCATCCTGTGACCTTCACTGATGCTGCTGAGGCGCTGGTCCAGGCCGATCGAGATCTTTTCGGAGGTCTTCACACGGCGAGCATCGTGGACCGCCTATCGACCAGAGGATACCTGGAGTCTGTCGGCCCCACTATTTCGCACTCCAGATTGCCGGCGTCCGAAGATCTCGGGGCGACGGTGTCGGTGGAGGCAGAGGTCGTGGCGGTAAGCGCAGCGGTCCAGTCGGCAACACTCTATCATCGCGTAGGAACTACCAGTGCGTTCACGGAGCAGCCGCTGACTCTCACCAGCGGGTCACTCTACTCGGCCGACCTGGCGCTTCCGAGCACACCCGATACGGTCGAGTACTACATCGAGGCCATCGACGAGAACTTCAATCATAGTCGGCTTCCATCGTCAAGCGACACATACTTCCGGTTTCAGGTGGGCCCCGACTCGGAGTCACCGGAGATCGTTCACACTCCGATCGCGCTTGCGTCAGCCGCCCTGTGGCCTGCCGAGGTCGCGGCCACGGTAACGGACAACCTCGGCGTCGACACCGTCTGGGTCCAGTTCACCGTTCGGGACGGTGCGGGCATCGAGTACGACTCGGGCACCTTCGGTCTGACCCGGAGCGGTACGGACTACAGAGGCTTCTTCACGACGGCTGCGTCAGCTCTCCAGACGGGTTCAACGGTGCGATACTCGATCTCGGCACGCGACGCGGCCGCGGCAGGCAACTCTGCGGTGGATCCCGCAAGCGGCCAGCACGAGTTTCCGATCGTGTTCTCGGGCCTCCTGCAGCAGTGGGATCTCGAGATTACCGATGGCAACTTCGGCACCGGCGGAGTCTGGGAGCACGGCCCACCGACCTTCACCCTGAGGGCCGCCCACTCAGGAGACCGTGTCTGGGGCACAAACCTGGGAGGCAGCTATCCCGACGCGGAGGGCTCTGCATACCTCGAGCTGCCTGAGATAAACCTCGACGGATTGAGCACCGCCTACCTGATCTTCTGGCACTGGTACGATTTTGAGTACCGGGGACAGGCGGAGCCGGGCCAGCTCGTGCAGGGTACGTACTGGGACGGCGGTAACGTCAAGGTGGCCTCGAACGGAAGCAACTACCAGGTCGTCGAGCCTCTGGGCGGGTACCCGGGCGCCATCGACGCCGGGACCTCCAATCCGCTCGGCGGCGAGAACGCGTTCGGTGCCTACAGCTTCGGGTGGCGGCGGGAGGTGATACCGCTTCCCGTTCGTCGCGGCGTAAAGGTCCGGTTCGAGCTGGGCTACGACGATAGCAACGTAGAG
>JBFGEP010000032.1:0-12900 GCA_041580055.1 Rhodothermales bacterium
CTGTTTGACGACCAGGGCAACCCCGTGATCGGGGAGGACGGCGAGCAGGTGTATGTGATGCACATCGTGTCCGACGGGCTCACCTCGAACGGTGGCGAGACGGCTACAGACGGACGCGAGTGGTGGGGCTGGCAGCCTATCCCATGCGCTCAACCCGTCGGTAACTTCGCGGGAATCCAGGTGGTAAACCCCGAGTCGAGATTTATTCCGACGAGCGACGCCCAGGACGACGACCTCGACGGAAAGCCGGATTCGTGGCCCGATTCCTGGTTTAATCAGAATCTGGAACGCTACGTGTGGCCGGGTGCGCTGCAGCAGGGCGCGTCCAACTCGGACAAGGAGTTGCTCTACTTCATGAACGACTACTCGAACCGCGAGTTTGTGTATGAACCGTTCGTTGGAGATACCACCCGGAAGGGCCTCGGACTGGAGGTGGAAACGCGCATCTACCAGTGGGCGAACCCGCTGGCGGAGGACGTCATCTTCCTCATCTACAAGATCACCAACAAGAGCGACAAGGACCTCGACAAGGTGATCTTCGGGATGTGGGGTGACCCCCACGTAGGCGGTCCGAGTGACTGGGCGGACGACTGGGCCTTCTTCGACCGGTCGAGAAACCTCGTGTACGCATGGGATGACGACGGCCGGTCCGATCTTCCCGGTGTCGTCCCCGGCTACTTCGGCTACAAGTTCCTTGAAAGCCCCGGCGTCGGCACGGAGATACTCAACGGCGAGCTTGTGCTAGGCGATGGTATTGACAACGACAACGACGGACTGGTCGACGAATCGTGGACGGACGGCATCGACAACGACGGTGACTGGGACGTGGATACCGATGACGTGGGCATCGACGGGATTCCTGGCACCGGAGATTTCGGCGAAGGCGACGGCCTGCCGACGGCTGGTGACCAGTTCGACATCACGAAGCCCGGAGAGCCCGACTTCGAGTTCACGGACATCGACGAGAGCGACCAGATCGGTCTGACGTCGTTCGCCTCTCCGCCGTTCGCCGGCTATCGCATCTCGAACGACGAACTCGTCTGGAACAGCGTACAGCCCGGCGATTTCGATATCGTCCCGACCGAGCCCGGCGACTACGTCTTCCTGTACGGATCCGGCTCATTCAGCCTGCTGGCCGGTCAGACAAAGCGGTTCTCGATCGCACTGATCGTCGGAGAGAACCTGGAGGACCTCTTCCTGAATTCCGAGACGGCGCAGCAGATCTACGACGTCGGCTATCGATTCGCAAGACCCCCGGCGAAGCCCATCCTGAAGGTCGTTCCGGGCGACGAGAAGGTCACCCTCTACTGGGGCGACGAGTCCGAGCAGTCCGTGGACCCGCTGTCGCGTGATCAGGACTTCGAGGGTTACATCGTATACCGATCTACCAACCACGAATTCAGTGACCTGCAGACGATCACGGACATCAACGGTTCGAGATTCCTCTTCCGGCCGCTGACGACATCCAGGGGCGTGGAGGCCAAGTTCGATCTGAAGAACGGTTTGATGGGTCCGTCTCCGATTCCCTTCCCGCGGCGCGGCGTGTCGTTCGACCTGGGGGATGACACGGGCCTGTTCCACTCGTTCGTCGACTCGAACAATGTCATCAACGGCCAGACGTACTACTACGCCGTGACGGCCTACGACCGGGGCTTCGTGGACGGTGACGACGGCAGCACGCAGGGCGGCATCCCGCCATCGGAAACGAGCAAGACGATCACCTACGATCCGACGACAGACCGGTACATCTTCGACGTCAACACCGCGCAGGTCATCCCCGGCCCGCGCGTGGCAGGATTCGTACCTGCTTCGATCGAGGCGGCAGGCGGACTCATCCACGAAACCGGCAACGGGACCGGCACCCTGCAGATCGACATCGTCGACGAGTTTGCCATCCCTGACGGCGGACAGTTTCGGGTCGACTTCGACGAAGTCGACGGGGAAACCCGCTACTCCGTAGTAGACGAAGTGCCGAAGGTGATCCGCGTGCGGGCCAACCCCGGCAAGGGCTCGAGTGTGCGGTATCCCAACATCATCCCCTCCACCTTCACCCTGCGGACCGACGGCGGCACCGTGCTTGAGGAGGGCACGGACTACTCCCTCAACGCGGCCGGCGGCTCCATCATCGTGCTCGAAGGGGGCAGCGTGGCGACGGGTGACTCGCTGACGGCGACGTTCCAGTACCAGCCGGTTTCAAACAGCGACCTGCTCGACCTCGAGGAGGCGAACCCCATCTTCGACGGCCTTCACGTGGCGGTACAGGATAACGTTCTCGAGATCAATCTGGCCGAGACCGGGTGGGCCACTGGAGGTTCGGGCGTCGGATTTGACGTCGGGGTCGCCACCTCGGGCCCAGGACGCGTCGCTCAACCGTTCGACTACGAGATAGAATTCGGGCCAACCACCACGTCGATCGTGACGAATCTCGAGCTTCCGTTCAGGATCGTCAACCTGACGCGTGCGAGCGAGCAGATCGAGGTGTTCGTCCCGGACCTGAATACGAACGGTCTGTGGGACCTGAACGAGCAGGTGATCTTCGTCGAAATGATCGACGGCCGCCAGACGGCCACCTGGCAGGTCAAGTTCATCGATGAGGGAGGACTTCCCGCGGACGGCGACGTCTTCTTCTTCCGGACAAACAAGCCATTCACGGACGAGGACTCCTTCACGTTTGCTACGGCGGCTGCCGCAGTGGACTCGGGCGCGGCGAGGGAGCAGCTGCGCGACATCTACGTCGTGCCTAACCCGTATGTCGCTACGAACGAGCTGGAGCCTCGCAACCCGTTCTCAAGGTCAGAGCGGGGCGACCGCCGGCTGTACTTTGCAAACGTTCCGCGTGCGTGCACGATCAGGATCTACACCATCGCCGGGGAGCTGGTGGATACGATCGAGCACAACAGCTCGCTCGACAACGGGAAGGTGTTCTGGGACCTCCGCACTAAAGACAACATGAATATCGCGTACGGGCTCTACCTCTTCCACGTAGACTCCGACGAAGGGTCCTTCATCGGCAAATTCGCAGTGATCAAGTAGGCGGCCATGCAAAACCACTACACAACACACTGGACCGTATCCATGCGAAGAGCATCTGCCCTGATCCTCGCGGTCGCACTGGCAAGCGGCCCGGCCGCCGCGCAGGAGAACAGCCCTGCCGGCGAGACCATTACGAAGGTGGGAACGACGGCAGGCCAATTTCTCAAGATCGGCGTCGGGTCGAGGGCGGTAGCGTTGGGAGGGGCATTCGTCGCGGAGGCGAACGACCTGTCGGCCCTGTACTGGAACCCGGCCGGGCTCACGCGCATGCGCGGCAGCTCGGTCCAGCTTGCCTATACCGACTACTTGCTGGACATCGACTACAACTTCGCGGCCGTCGGCACAAACCTCGGCAACCTCGGAACCATCGCCGCCTCGGTGATCTTCCTCGATTCGGGCGACATGACCGTCCGCACGGCGCAGCGGCCCGACCCCGATCCTGCCACCGCCGAGCGCTTCTCCGTGCAGAACCTCGCTATCCAGCTCTCCTACGCGAAGGCGCTCACCGACCGCTTTTCGATCGGTTCGACCGTGAAGTACATCCGGGAGCAGATCTGGAACAGCTCGGCCTCGGCTATGGCCTTCGATATCGGCCTGATCTTCACTACGCCGTTTGAGCCGCTGAGGCTGGGTGCGAGCATGTCCAACTTCGGTCCGAAGATGCAGATGAACGGGCGTGACATCCTGTTCAGCAGCGACCCGGACGCGGTCCAGAGCGGAAACGTGGAGGTAGTCAACGCCGAGTATCTCACAGAGAGCTTCTCCCTTCCCCTGCTCTTCAGGCTCGGCCTCGCGTGGGACGCTCTGTCGACGGCGAACCATCGCATCGTTCTCCTTACGGACGCGGCACACCCGAACGACAACAGCGAGTACCTCAACATTGGCGGCGAGTATTCCTTCAGGGATCTCATCTTCTTCCGGGTGGGCATGCGCAACATGTTCGAGGAGGACGGCGAGCAGGGTCTGACATACGGCGGAGGGCTGAACCTGCGCATCGATCGGGCTCTGCGCGTGCGGGTCGACTACGCGTACGCAGACTTCGGGCGCCTCGAGCAGACCCACTGGTTTACCCTGGACCTGTCGTTCTAGACGGTGACTCCCTTGCCGGCGATCGGATCAGAGCGAAGAACACTCTACTGCCGATTCGCCCTCGTCGGCATCACCGTCTTCCTGCTCCAGGCTGGTTCGGTACTTCCTGCTCGCTCGCAGATTCTGGAGGACATGACGGACGCGCCGGCGGCTGTCGGCACGCCGAATAAGACGACTCTGGGCAAGGTCGAGCGATGGGACTTCGACGTTCGGTCTCCCGGCGTCGAGTACACCGGTGTAGCCTTCAGCGCGTTCACCAACGACGAAGCCGCGCAGGGGTGGGTGCGCTTTCGGGAAGGTTCCGAATGGACCCAGTGGTTCGCGATGCATCTCGTCCGTTCCGCCACGGGCGGATTCGTGATGGGAGGGCGGCGAGGTCCCGAGGTCCGAGCGAGCATGTTCGAGTTTCGGTTTGAGGTCGCTGCGGGCAGGACCCTCTCGATTGTAGGGGCCGGCGTATTCGACAACCGGAAAGACGAGGACCGCGACGGACCATCGAAGACAGCCGGCGGCGCCAGAGCGACAGGCCCCGCCACGATCACCGTGGACCCCCCTCCGCTGATTACGCGTTCCGAGTGGGACGCCGAGCCGTTCATCGGAACGCCGGTGCCGCTCGCCGATCCCACTTACAACTACATGACGTTCCACCACGCGGCCGGCTTCTCGGCCACCTCCCGCGAGGAAGGGATTGCACAGGTCAAGGCCATTCAGGACCTGCATCAGAACGTGCGCGGCTGGAGCGACATCGGATACCAGTTCGTTGTCGACCGGGGAGGCCGCCTCTACCAGGGCCGACCGTTCCTCGACGCTAGTACGACCCTCGCGGAACTGCCCGCCCTCGCCCGCGGAGCACACGTCGGCGGCTTCAACACAGGCAACATCGGAATCTGCCTGCTGGGCTGTTACCACCCGCCGGAGGGATTCTTCTGCTCGGAGAGCATCACGCCGGAGGCCTACGACACGTACGTCGAGTCCTTCGCCTTCCTGGGGACCAACTACGGCATCGACCCGGGCCTGATTCGCGGGCACCGGGATTTCAGCAGCACGGCGTGCCCCGGCGACAACAACTACTCCCTACTGTGCAGCGGACCGCTCCGCGAGCCCGCCTGCTCTGGGCCCCAGCTGCGAGTCGACGTGCAAAACCTCCTCTCCACCGGCGTCATCCGACCCGACGAGCTCACCCTCGCCCAGAGCTTTCCCAATCCGGTTTCCGGCCGGGCCACTCTCGACTACTACCTGACCGAAGACGGGGTCGTCACGCTCAAGGTCTTCGACTCGATCGGGCGCGAGGTCGACACGCTGGTCGGCGAGTTTCAGGCCGGCGACCGCTGGTACACCGCCGGTTTCGAAGCACGGAGAGTCTCCGCCGGGACGTACTTCGTAAGGCTCCAGGTTCTCGGCGTCGGCAACAAGAAGCTGCACCGGTCGAGTACGCTGACGGTGGTGCACTAGGACCGTAGCGCCGATAACGTCCTCACGCCTGGCACGTCTCGCAGGTCTCTCCGCGCACAGATCTGAGGCCCTCAGCGATCATTATCGCGACCATGCCGAGGGCGGCGACCGGATCCGCCCACCACCAACCCAATAGCGCGTTGAGAAGGAGTCCGGCGAGCAGTACCGCCGACAGGTAGGCGCAGAGATCTGTCTGACGGGAGTCAGACTCCAACGCCTTGCTGCCCATCTCTCTCGCCACGGACCGCTTGGCACGCGCCAGCAGCGGCATCACGATCAACGATAGGACGGCGAGCACGATTCCTACCGCGCTCGCTTCCGGGGCATCGCCCTGTACGAGCGTTTCGATCGACTCAAAGGTTACGTATGCCGCCAACACAAAGAACGACGTCCCGACGAGTATCTGCGCCGTTCGCTCCCTCTCGTGACCTTTCTCTCCGTCTCTGAGTCGCCAGAGCAGAACGGCCCCCGAAAGACTCTCGATGACCGAGTCGAACCCGAAACCGATCAGTGAGGTGCTCCCTGCCGCAAATCCTGCCGCAAGACCGACGGCGGCCTCGACAACATTCCACGCAAGCGTGAGGTACTCGAGGCCCCTCGCTCTGCTGACTGGCGTGGCGCTTGACCTTGGGTCCGTCATTTTCGCCGCTGGCCTGGTTGGAAGCGGAATTGCCGGAGACCGGGCTGACTCTGCCGAGCTCCGTAAAACGCGCTGCCCAATTTCCGCATGGAGTCGACCAACCCTCAATGAAGATCGTCAAAAGATCGCGTTCAGGTTCCCAAAAGACGGTTTTCTCGGCCTCCGGGCAAGGTGAAACCCGACGAACTATCTCGGCATCCTGCTTTATACTTGCTGGGACAGGTCATCATCCGAAACAACAACAAAGAGCGTTTCCCCAGATGTCGCAAAACGGACAAGAACTTCAGGGCCTTTACCCACCCCCGGAGGACTTCCGCCGACGGGCCCACATAAACTCCGAAGCGAAGTACCGCGAGTTGTATCAGCGATCGATCGACAGCCCCGATGACTTCTGGGCCGAGCAGGCCGAGCGGATCGACTGGTTCAAGAAATTCGAGACGGTAAAGGACGTCTCGTATGCACGCGACGACGTGCACATCAAGTGGTATCTCGGAGGCAAGCTGAACGCTGCGTACAACTGCATCGACCGCCATCTACCCGAGCGGGCCCAGCAGACCGCACTGATCTTCGAGCCAGACGATCCGGCCAACCCGTCGCAGCACATCACCTACCAGGAGCTGTACGAGCAGGTGGGCCGGTTCGCCAACGTGCTGAAGAAGCACGGCGTGAAGAAGGGAGACCGGGTGACAATCTACATGCCGATGATTCCGGAGGTGGCCTACGCGATGCTGGCCTGCGCGAGGATAGGCGCCATCCACTCGGTCGTCTTCGGAGGGTTCTCTCCGGACTCGCTGGCGGACCGGATCCTCGACTGCGACTCGACCGTGCTCATCACGGCGGACGAGGGCTGGCGCAGCGGGAAGACCGTCCCCCTCAAGCGCAACTCCGACAAGGCGCTCGAGCGATGCCCTGACGTGGATACCCTGATTGTAGTCCGTCACACAGGTGGCGACGTCGACTGGACCGAGGGCCGCGACTACTGGCTCCACGAAGAGATGGCCGAAGCTCCGATCGAGTGCGAGCCGGAGCAGATGGATGCGGAAGACCCGCTGTTCATTCTGTACACCAGCGGCTCGACCGGTAAGCCGAAGGGCCTCCTCCACACGACCGGCGGCTACATGGTCTACACGTCGCTCACGCACGAGCTGATCTTCGACTACCACGAAGGCGACGTGTTCTGGTGCACCGCGGACGTCGGCTGGATCACCGGCCACTCCTACATCGTGTACGGGCCGCTGGCGAACGGCGCGACGCAGGTGTTCTTCGAGGGCGTGCCAACGTTCCCGAACGCATCGCGCTTCTGGGAGGTCGTGGACAAGCACAAGGTCAACCAGTTCTACACGGCCCCCACGGCCATCCGTGCGCTGATGCGTCTCGGCGACGACTACGTGAAGGCGACGGATCGCTCGTCGCTCCGACTCCTCGGGAGCGTCGGCGAGCCCATCAACCCGGAGGCATGGCGCTGGTACTTCGATGTCGTCGGCAACGGTAGATGCCCGATCGTCGACACGTGGTGGCAGACCGAGACGGGCGGGATCCTGATCACCGGACTGCCGGGCGCCGTCCCGCAGAAGCCGGGCGCCGCGTCCCTGCCGTTCTTCGGCATAAAGCCCGAAGTGGTGGATCAGGAGGGCCTGGTCCTGGAGGGCACCGCCGAAGGAATCCTCGTGCTGACGGATTCGTGGCCGGGACAGGCCCGGACCGTCTACCGCGATCCGGACCGGTTCGTGTCCACCTACTTCTCCAACTACCCCGGCAAGTACTTCGCGGGCGATGGATGCCGTCGCGACGAAGACGGATACTACTGGATAACGGGTCGGGTGGATGACGTCATCAACGTTTCGGGCCACCGGATGGGCACGGCCGAGGTCGAGAGCGCCCTCGTGCTGCACGACGCGGTGGCGGAGGCCGCCGTCGTCGGCTTCCCCCATCCCGTGAAGGGCCAGGGCATCTACTGCTATGTGACGCTCGTCGCGGACGTCGAGCCCAGCGAGGAGCTGCGAGCCGAGCTCGTCCAGCACGTGCGCACCGAGATCGGCCCGATCGCCAAACCGGACGTGATCCAGTTTGCGCCGGCCCTGCCGAAGACGCGGTCCGGCAAGATCATGCGCCGCATCCTGCGAAAGATCGCTGAGAATCGCGTCGACGACCTCGGGGACACCTCGACTCTGGCGGATCCGGGCGTCGTGAACGACCTGATGGAGAACCGTCAGACCGCCTGACACGTCGCGGACGACTCAACGCCGCTGCAATAGGAAAAGGCGGGCCGCACAGAACGTGCGACCCGCCTTTTTAGCAAACCGATCCCATCGTCAGGGATTCGAGATCTCCAGCGGTTCGTCGTTGAGCGTGAAAGCCTCCGTGACCAGCACCGGCGAGTAGGCGAACGACTCGATTTCCTGCGTGTCAGGATTCCGCTGCACCACAAAAGACTCGTCCATCACGAAGTCCACGAGTGCCTCCGCTACATCCTCACCGTGATTAAACTCGAACTGTGGGATGTCAACGACTATGGGAGCTTCAGAGCCTCGGCTGCCCTGCACCGCCGTACCGTCGACCAGTCTGAGCTCGGCTTGCTCACTGAGGTACATCCGGATGCGGTTGTACTGGCCGGCAGGAATCTCGATGTCGGAGACAAGTGTAGCCGTCGTTCCGTTTCGCAGCGTCAGGAGATCGACCTCCTGCGCGAGATCGGAGACCAACCAGTTGCTCGTCCCTTCGGCACCCATCATCTCGATGCGGTTGACCGACACGCGAGCCTCGGCAACATCGGTGTAAGGAAAAGGATCGTCCTTCAATTGAATCGTAATACGGCCGGCGTCTCCGACGAAGAGGTCGCAGCCGCTCAGGATAAAGGCGCCGGCAAGCGCAAGTATGGCCAGAGGCGAAAGGGCAGAAACACGCATGAGAGTCCGGTGGATATGGATGGAACGGAGATTTCCATGTTTATCGACCGGACGTTGGCCCTATTAAGCGGGCGGCCGCGGGAGCCGGGATCCCTTTCTGATTCCCACCGAATCTCTTATCATGACGGCTGACCCAAACCGATAACTCGGACCGAATGGTCGTACTTTTTGCATCAAAGTTGACGGAGCCGAAGGGCACCACGGACGCTGTCACAGACCTCGTCAAACGACTTGACGCCGAGCTGTGGGTGCTTCACGTCGCGCCGCCCGTGCCCGCCTCGGCCTTCACAAGCGTCGATCCCATGACCGGGCTGGGCGATCTGGCCTCCTACGCACTGTACGACCCGCAACTCCAGGAAGAGCTGGAGAAGGCGGAGGCGTCGGCCTTCGACGACTTCCTGAAAGAGCGCTTCGCCGGCGCTGTCCACGCCTCGCTGAAGACCGGGTACCCCGCGGCGATGATCCTCGAAGATGCCCGCGAGCACGGCGTGCACCTGATCATTCTCGGCAAGCGCCACCACACGAGAATCGAGAGATTCCTGATGGGAGACGTGGCCCGAGAAGTGGTCGAGCAGAGCGAAATCCCGGTCCTGTTGCTTCCGATGGACGACGGGGAAGAGTCGGGCGAGTAGCGTCTATCGGCTCACGATGCGTGCCGTCTCGAAGCGACGTGAGCCCCGGTCCAAGAACCCCACGAAATCGTCGACGGACATCACGCCGCTTGCCTTCGAAACGAGCCGGCGATCGGCCGGGTCGACGATGGCATACGTCGGCAGTGCGACGGTACCCGTGAGCCCCAGCTGGTAGCGCTGCAGTTCCTCACCGTTTTCGAGGCCGTCGGTGTACAGACGCGACAGGACAAAGTCCCGCTCGAATCTCGCGACGACCTCGGGGTGGATGAAGACGGTCGATTCCATCTGGCGGCAGTTCGTGCATGTGTAGCCCGTAAAGTCGATCAGCAGCGGGCGCCCCGCGGCCGCCGCCGCCTCGATGGCCGCCTCGACGTCATCTTCGATCCACAGCTCATCGTGGGCCGCAGCCGACCGCTCCGCAGACACTCTGTAGAGGCTGAGGTCCGTAACCTGCCTCGGCGGAAGAAAGGCATCGACGGCATTCAACGGCGCTCCGAACAGGCCCGGGAGCATGTACAGCGCGGCCGAAATGAAGACCACCGCCGAAACAAGCCTGCCGACGCCAACGTGCTCCGGTCGCTCGTCGTGCCGAAGGCTCAGCTTCCCCAGAAGGTAGAGCCCCGTCACACCGAAGATGACGATCGTTGCGGCGATGGCCAGTGGCCGCGAGACGATCCCCCAGCCCCACACCAGGTCCGCGTTCGAGAGAAACTTGATCGCGGCCGCCAGCTCAACAAATCCCAGCGTGACCTTGAACGCGTTCATCCACGATCCCGAGCGGGGCAGCGAGTCGAGAGCTCGGGGGAAAAGCGCGAGGAGCACGAACGGAAACGCAAACGCCGCGCTGAAGGCTACCATCCCCGCAATCGGATAGAACCACTCCCCTCCCACCGTTGCCGCCAGTAGGCCTCCGACGAAGGGGGCCGTGCAGGAGAACGACACCAGGGTCAACGTGAATCCCATGAACAGCACGCCGAGGTAGCCCGACTTCGACTGCCCCTGCCGGTCAAAGAAGTTCAGCAGGCCGCTCGGCAGCCGCAGCTCGAAGAGCCCGAGCAGCGAAAGCGCGAAGATCACCAGGACGGCTGCAATGAAAAGATTGACCCACGGGTTGGCGGCGATACTCTGAGCACCCGCCGCGCCCATCAACAGCGCCATCAAGACTCCGAGACCCGTAAAGGTGACGATGATGGCAATGCCGAAGGTGGACGCCATCCTGACCGCCTCAGACCTTGCATTCGAGTGACGCGTGAAGTACGAAATCGTCAGCGGAATCATCGGAAAGACGCACGGGGTCAGCAGCGCGGCAAGCCCCGCCCCGATGGCCAGCAGCAGGAACGCGAAAAAACCGCCGGCGCGACTCTCCGCCAGCGAGTCCGAGTACGTTGGAGACGCCGCGTCTCCCTGGCGGGCCAGCTCGCTTCCTCCGTCCGCGCCGGCGAACGCCAGGTCGAGATCGCCGATCTCGCAGCCTTCATCGTCACCTGCCTCCCCGCTTTCCGTTTCACAGTCGTCTTCGACGGCCGTTTGCCGAGCAGCGTTAAGACCAAGAGTAACGGCTCGCTGAGTGGGCGGCAGACAGATCCCGAGCTCGTCGTTGCAGATCTGAAACGTGACGCTGAACTCCGCTACGGATCGTGCCCGATCGACCTCCGGGCCCACATCGAGATCGGCATAGAAACGGGCGGCTTCGGTGAAGTAGGTGACTTCGATCTGAAAACCCGGGTCGAACGCTTTCGCAGGCCGGTCCTGCCGAATCCCGCCAGCGAGCTGTACGCCGGCAGGCAGCGTCGCCTCCACTTCGACACCTCGGCTCGGCCGCGGCGAGTCCATCGCGTACATCTTCCACCCGTCGGCGATGTCGGCCTGGATTACGGCGGTCAGGCGCTCCGACACGGCCGGCTCCGCCGGCGCCAGCGCAACGGACCACTTGACCAGATCGTCCGCCCTCTGCGCGAAGAGGGTGTGCGTTGCGGCCAGCAGCACGATCAGTCCCGCCGCCGTTCGAAGAGACGGAGTCGTCCAACGCGTAATTCGCCTGGCGGTCTGCATCGTGGGCATAAGAAAAAGGGGAAGACGCTCCGCTAACGTCCACCCCTTTTGAATTGTTGCTCCAGTGAATTCGGCAGCCTCGCCTGCCGGAAGGCTCAGTCTTCGGCGGCCTCCTCGGCTTCCACCCGGATCTTGACCTTTGCAGTGACGTCGTGATGGATCTTGACCGTAGCCGAGAACACGCCCAGCGTCTTGATGTCTTCGTCCAGCTCAATCTTGCGCCGGTCGACCTCCAGGCCGCGCGCCGCCAGCTCGTCGGCGATCTGCTGCGCGGTGATCGTTCCGAAGATCCGGCTCTCCTCGCCGACACGGGCGCGCACGACCACGTCCTCTTTCTCGATGAGGTTGCGCAACGCCTCTGAGTCCTCCTTCTGCTTGAGGATCTTGTGGGCGGCCTGCTTGCGAAGCTCCTGCTGATGCCGCACCACGGAGTCCGTCGCAACGAGGGCCATCCCCTTGGGGATGAGGTAGTTGCGGCCGTAGCCCGGCTTTACGCTGACGATCTCGCCCTGCCGGCCGAGGTTATCGACGTCCCTGGTCAGAATAACTTTCATGGCTAATAGAGGTCGGGCGACTGGCAGCCGCGTCCTGACCTGATTACTTCACGTTGTCCGCTACGTACGATATCAGCGCAAGATGCCTCGCGCGCTTGACGGCACGCGTGAGCTGCCGCTGAAAGCCCGCGGACACGCCGGAAATACGGCGCGGCAGCAACTTGCCCTGCTCGTTGATAAACCTCTTCAGCAGATCGACATCCTTGTAGTCGACGTATTCCGTGTCGAGGCCTGAAAACCGGTCCTTGTTCTGTGCTCTTGGCATGACTTCTAATCCTGATAACGTGTCACTTTGACTCCGATTCCGCCGCCGCCTTATCGGCGGCCCGCTCCTTGCGCCCTTCGAAATGGCGCATCATCTTGGCGTCCATCCGAAGCGTCAGGTACCGCAGGATCGAGTCGTTGATCTCGAGAGTCCGCTCCAGCTTCTGAACCAGATCGCCGGGCGCCCTGAAGTACATGTTGACGTAGTAGCCGTTGCGCTTCTTGTTGATGGGGTAGGCGAGCCGCTGGCTCCCCCACTCGTCAACCTCGATGATCTC
>JBFGEP010000033.1:0-12468 GCA_041580055.1 Rhodothermales bacterium
ACCCGCCTCTGGACTCGCTAGCCTCCTGCGCCGGCCTCAGATGCTCCAGTCCCAGGCTCCCAGCCCTTCGAGCTGCCCATACGCCGTGAGGTCATGCTGGATGGGCGTGATGGAGACGTAGCCGCGCTCCACCGCACCGATATCCGTGTCGGGCCCCTCGTCGAGGTTCACGAATGTGCCGGACAGCCAGTAGTAGCGCTCGTTGAACGGATCCGTTCTTTCGACGAACGACTCCTCCCACATCGACCGTGCCTGCCGGGTGATCTCGATTCCGGCTACCTCTTCGTACGGCAGATCGGGGATGTTTACGTTCAGGAGAACGCCGTCGGGGAGCCCGCTGGACAACACTTTCTCGACGATGAGTCTCGCGATTCGTCCGGCTGCCTCGTAGTCGTTCGCGCGGTAGTTGCACAGCGAGAACGCGATCGCGTCGATGCCCAGGATCGAAGCCTCCGTCGCCGCGCTCACGGTGCCCGAGTATATCACGTTGACCGCGGTGTTGGGACCGCGGTTGATTCCGCTGACGACGATGTCGGGCTGACGCGGCAGAAGTTTGTCGACGGCGATCTTGACGCAGTCGGCGGGTGTGCCGGTGACGGCGTGCGCCGCGGCGTGCTGCGGGTCTCCGATCAGCTGCCAGCGCCGGGCCCGGACCGGCGAGCGAATAGTGATCGCGTGGCCGACCGCGCTCTGCTCGTCGATTGGCGCCACGACGTGAATGTCGCCGAGACCCTGCATCGCCATGACGAGCGACAACAGCCCCGGGGCGTCGATTCCGTCGTCATTGCTTACCAGGATCAGCGGCCGACGTGATGCAGCAGCGTCCCTGCGGTCCAAGGCCATGGCTAGTAGCTCTCTTCCTCCGTCGGGAAGGCCCGCGAACGAACATCCTCCACGTAGGTCCTTACTGCACCCTGAATTTCGCCGGCGAGGTGCGCATACCGCCGCACGAATCGCGGATTGAAGTCGGTGGTCAACCCCAGCAGGTCGTGAGTGACGAGCACCTGCCCGTCGCACTGCGGTCCGGCCCCTATGCCGATCGTCGGTATCTCGAGCGAGGCGGTCACTTCGGCTGCCAGCTGCCTGGGGATCTTCTCAAGAACGACCGAGAAACAGCCGGCCTGCTGCAGCAGCAGCGAATCGCGCTTGAGCTGTTCGGCCTCGTCCTTCTCCTCGGCTCGAACCTTGTAGGTTCCGAATCGATAGATGCTTTGCGGCGTCAGGCCCAGGTGACCCATCACCGGAATGCCTGCCGTGATGATGCGCTCGACGGTGGAGATCACGGAAAGGCCGCCCTCCAGCTTCACGGCGTGCGCGCCCGATTCCTTCATGATGCGGACGGCCGAAATGAGCGCTTCTTTCGAGTTGCCCTGATACGACCCGAAGGGTAGATCGACCACCACCAGGGCGCGGTGGACGCCTCGCACCACCGACGTCGCGTGGTAGATCATCTGATCGAGCGTAATCGGCAGCGTCGTCTCGTGTCCGGCGATCACGTTCGAAGCAGAGTCTCCGACGAGGATGACGTCGAGACCGGACTCGTCGAGGATGCGGGCCGACGTGTAGTCGTAGGCCGTGAGCATGGCGATCGGAGTGCCGACCGACTTCATCTCCTGGAGCGTCTGCGTTGTGATGCGGCGGGGCTCCGTCGCGGACGCGGTGTCGGATTGTGTACTCATGGCCTGTGCGGTAGCAGGTGCCGCCGAGCTGCGGCCTCCGGAAAACGTGTCAATATACGATGTCCGGGTAGCCGGACTTCCGCAAAAAGAAAAGGCGCCGCAGGGCGCCTTTTCTGTCATCTCCGCATGTCGTCGCTATTGACCGACTGTAGCCGTCTCCTCCGGCTCTTCAGCGACCTGAATACCCAGGCGCCTTGCCACGTCGGCCGTGATGTCGACGACGGTGGACGTGTTAACGTAGAGAAGACCGGGTGACTTGAACACGATGTCGAGGCCCTTGGCAGCTGCTACGGCGTCCACGGCATCGCCGACCTTCTCAATCAGTGGATTCATGAGGTCAGCCTCGAGCTTCGCCAGCTCCTGCTCACGGTTGGCGCCCTCCTGCTGCAGCGCGAGATACCGGCGCTGAAGCTCCTGCTGCCGCTCCTCGACCTTTTCCTGCGACAGGATCGGTGCCTGCTTCTCGAACTTCTGCATATCCGCCTGGAGCTCGCCGCTGAGCGCTTCCAGCTCCTGCTGTGAGCTCTGGATCTGCCGCTGCACCTGCTCGGCGTTCTGCTTGTACTCGGGCAGGTTGATGAGCACGAGCTCGGCGTCAGCGTATCCCATCTTGACGCCCTGCGCCACAGCCGCGGGAGTCGTCGCGTTGACAGCCAGCATCAGCACGAGCGTGCCGACCGTTGCGCCGACAATTCGTTTCAGAGTCGTCATGTATCGTCCCTGGTTGTTGATCTAAAGTCGTTCTAGTTGGCGCGTTGGACCGCCTCGGTCTCGATGCCGAGCTCCTCCAACACCCTGTCACTGATATCGTTCTGTTCGCGGGCGTACAGGAAGAGGTAGTCACCGCTCCTGTCGAAAACGTAGTCGTAGCCCTCCGAGGTCGCGACTTCTTCGACCGCCTCCAGAATTCTCTCCTGCAGCGGACGCATCATCTTGTCCTGTTCTTTGAACAGGTCGCCCTCCGGGCCGAAATATTTCATACGCAGGCGCTCTATCTCTTCTTCCTGCCGCATGATTTCTTCACGCTTCTTGCGCCGCTCTTCGTTGGTGTAAAGCAGCTCGCGCGACTGATACTCCCGGAACATGTCGTCGACTCCGGAGCGCTTCTGCTCGAGCTCGCTCTCCCACTCGGAGGCAAGCCGGTCAATCTGTTGCTGGATCGTCGCATACTCCGGGATCCGGTTGAGGATCTCGTCGGAGTCGATGAACGCTATGCGCTGCTGCGCCTGCGAAGGAATCACCCAGGCGATGAGCATCAGCGCGAGCATCCAGGCGGATCTGTACATCATCATGGATCGAAGTCCTCTACTGTTGTTGGCCGCCGCCGAGTGTCCAGTTCCGTGGATAGGGTGTCCAGGATCGCGAGGTCCGCGGCCCGTCATCAATTGAAGCCCTGACCCAGGGTAAACTGGAAAGACCATCCTCGATCCCCGCTGTCACTCGACGATAATGGCACGAATTCGTCGAAATTGTAGCCGTAGGCTAGCTCGACCATCCCCAGGATCGGCAGGAACAGGCGCACGCCGAATCCCGCCGATCGGAATAGGCTCGCAGGATTATACGTGCCAAAACTGTTCCACGTGTTGGCCGCGTCCGCGAACAGGTAGGGAGCCGCCGACAGCTGCGGCGATTGAACCGCAAGCCACCGCAGCTCGGAGGTGTACTTGTTCAGAATGCGGCCGCCGACCGGGTCACCTCCGCGACGCGGCCCGATGGCCGAGATCGGGTAGCCCCGCATGTAAATCACATCCTTCCCAAAGAAAGTCCCGCTGAAACCGGACGTCTCGAACGGCGAGCCGCCCACGACGAACCTCTCGAACTCTACGTCCTCACCCGTTAGCGACCCGATGAAGCCGTAGTCCGTGGTGACACCGAGAGTCACCTTGTTCGAGAAGGGAACGTTCCATGTGGTCTGGAAGCGCCACTTGTGATACTGGATCAGATCCCCGATCGGCGGCGCGATCTCCACCGAAAAGAGCATCCGGGAGCCGACCGTCGGGAAGATGGGGTGGTTGGTCGAGTTCCGAATCAGCGCCTGCCGAACTGTTATCTCATTGCTGACGCCCGCGCGCAGCGTGCTGATCCAGCCGTCGTTGTTGAAGTACTGATAGCCGAGGCTGGTCGACATGCTGAACTTGTCGTCCGGCCACTTCAGTCGCTGCTCGTAGAAGGACCGCGCCGAGAAGGTCTTTAGCTCGCCTGTCGAGGATGACGAGAAGATCGGGTTGCGGCCGATCTTTGAGAAGGACAACGACATGCCCGTCTGACGCGGTCGACCGCGGAACCAGGGCTCGGTGAACGACAGAGAGTACTGCTGGTAGTAGCTGCCGTTGGTCTGCACCCCGACCGACAGCTTCTGTCCGTCACCCGACGGTAGCGGCCGCCAGGCCTTGCCGTTGAAGAGATTCTGTGCCGAGAAGTTGTTGAACGTGAAGCGCAGCTGCAGGACCAGCCCGAATCGCCCCCACGTGCCCGAAAGCTCGAGCTGGTCGCTGCCCGTCTCCTCGAGCGAGTAGGACAGATCGACCTCCTTGTCGGCATCGTCGATTTCCACTCCCGGTCCCGGAGCGAGCGACTCCTGCGTGAAATAGTTGAGCTGCATCAGCCGGCGGACGGACTCCTGGATGAGATCTCGACTGAATCGCTGCCCGGGAATGGTGAGCAGCTCACGGCGAATCACGTGCTCCTTCGTCTTCGTGTTTCCGCTGATGCCGATTCGTCCGAAGTCGTAGATGTCGCCTTCGGTGATCTCCATCACGAGATCGAGCGAGTCGGAGCCGACGGCCCGGATCATCGGATTCACATTGAAGCGCATGTATCCCTGGTTGAGATACAGGCTCGAAACGTCCGAGCTTCGACGATTTCCGAATAGGTTTTCCTCCAGCCGCTTCCCGTTGTAGCGATCGCCCGCCGCCAGGCCCAGCGCCTCCTCGAGCTGCTCCTCGCCGTAGACGGTGTTGCCCTCCCAGTTGATGTCGCGGATGTAGTAGGGCTGCCCCTCTTCCACCGTGACAGACACGACCATCCCCGGCTTCGAGTTGGCCTCGGCGAGGTACACGGAGTCTGCCACGATGCGGGCGTCATAGAAGCCGCGCTCCCGGTAGAAATCCAGAATGCTCTGCTGATCGTCCTCGAACTTCTGGCGGTCGAACTTGGCGCTGCGCCAGAATCTCCACCAGCTCTTTGTCTTGGTGTCCATCTGCTTGCGCACGCGGCGATCGGACACCTTCTCGTTCCCGTTGACCACGATCTGGCGCACCTTCACCTTCGGCCCGCGGTCGACCTCGAAGTGAAGGTCGATCGTGTTGTCCTCCTTCTCTGTCCTGCGCACCTCCGTCGAGACGAGGGGATGACCTTTCTCGGTGAAGAACTCCTTGATGATCAGCTTCGCATTGTCCACCGCTTCGGGACGGACGGGGCTCCGGCGGATCAGGGGCACGCGTTTCCTCAGCTCCTTGGCGTGCTTTTTCTTGATACCGCCGAACGTGTACTCGGCGAGCTTAGGCTCTTCCTGAACGCGTATCGCCAGAAAGACCCCGTCGGATACCCGTCGGTCCTCCACGATCTCGATGTCGGAGAACATGCCGAGCCGGTAGATCGACCGAATGGCGTCGCTAATGGCCGGGTCGCCCGGCAGCGTGAGCTCCTGTCCTTCCGTGAGGCCGCTGGTCTGCCGAACGAAGCTCCGCGTGTAGTCGCTCTCTGCTCCCTCGACACTTACGCCCAGAATGCGGACGAGCTGCTGCTCGGCAAAGAGGGCGTCTGACTGGGCGACCGACGACCCCACCCCGACGAGAAACAGGATCGCGATTGAGAGAATGCGCATCGGCAGGCGGGCGGTCCTTCTGGCCAAGGACGTCATGGGATTTCAGAGACTACGTGAACGACTGCGCTTCAAAGACGTTTCGCGGGATGCAGAAACCGGGGGATTAGCTGAGAACGATCGTCACGCGGAGAATATTGTGTCCGACGGGCCGATCACTGAGCGGGGCCGGCGGTCGAGACGCGGCCGAACCTTCGCTCGCGCTCATGGAAGCTGTGAATCGCGTCGTAGAGGTGTTGCCGCCTGAAATCGGGCCAATAGGTCGGGGTCACGTACAGCTCCGCGTACGCCAGCTGCCAGAGCAGGAAGTTGCTGATGCGGAGATTGCCGCCCGTCCGAACGAGCAGGTCCGGGTCGGGCATGGCGCTCGTAGCCAGTGCGGATGCGAATCGCGCCTCGTCGATATCGGCGCAGGTGAGCTCGCCGGACTCGACCTGCTCCGCGAGCCGCCGCGCGGCGCGCGCGATCTCCCACCGACCGCTGTACGAGATGGCGAGTGTCAGCACGAGCCCGTCGTTGGATGACGTAATCTCGATGGCGTCCGCCAACTCGCGCCGGGCGACGGCCGGCAGTGCGTCCAGATCCCCGATAGCATTCAGCTTGACGTCGTTCTCCTGCAACTCGGCCACCTCGCGACGAGTGGTGTGGACCAGCAGCTGCATGAGCGCATCGACTTCGCCGCGCGGCCGCTGCCAGTTCTCGGTGCTGAAGGTGTAAAGCGTCAGGTAGCCGACACCGAGCTCGCCGCAGGCCCGCACCGTATCACGCACAGACTCCACTCCTGCGCGATGGCCGAACACGCGCGGCTTTCCGCGCTCCGCCGCCCAGCGACCGTTGCCGTCCATTATTACGGCGATGTGCGTCGGCAGGGGGCCCTCCCCTTTGAGCTTCGTCTGCAGCTCGAGGTCTTCCGGAGCACGGCGGCCGGACGAGCCTTTCGGCTTTGACTCGGACGGGGACATAGTTGAACGGATGGAGCGGACGAGATTGGCGCCTTGCGCTGTTCACCCCCACGGATGCAGGCAAAAACTACGGCGGACCCCGAGGCTGCGGCGCACGCGCGCAGGAATTAACGAGTTCTTCCGGCCGCCTACAGGCGCATTATGTCGTTGTAGATCAGAAACGCCATGAAGGCCAGCAGCACCAGCATGCCTATCTGCTGCGTGATCATGCGGAACCGGACCGAGGGCTCACGGCGAACGATGCCCTCGTACACCAGGAACACCAGATGGCCCCCATCGAGAGCCGGAATCGGAAGTATGTTCACGATGGCCAGCGTGATCGACAACATCGCAACGATCTTCCAGAAGTAGCCTTCTTCCGCCGCGCGTTTCGTTTCGCGCGCGATCGCCACCGGTCCACCCATCGTTTCACGGAAGTTGTCACGCCCTTTGACCACCCGCGTGAGGCTGGTGACGATGGCACGCGTTGTGACCCAGGTTTCACGCACGCCGCTGCTGATGGCGGCGCCGAGCGAGTAGGTTCGCGTCGTGTAGCCGAGCTCCTCCTTCAGGAGCGCGACGTCCGGAGCGCTGATGCCGATGCCGAGGTACTCCGTTCCCTCGTGCTCGAGCTGCCGCGCCGCAATCCGCCCGGCAAATACGGCGGCGTTCCCATCCACCGACACCAGCGTGACGCCCTCCGGGACGCCCGCCGCGGAGTCGAAGAGCGAATCCGGCCGCTGCCAGCGAATCGCGACCTCGCGCCCCTCCGAGGCCCTGATGTTGTCCGTCAGCTGATTCCAGAAAGCGATGTCGAGGCTGTCCAGCCGGACGATGCGGTCACCCCGCTGAAGGCCGATCGACGAGGCGGGCGAATCCTCCGCGACGCCACCCACGATGCTGGGGGTGAAGGAGATGCCGAATCCCCCGGCACGGTTCAATCGGGTCATGACGTCCGGCGGGGCCCGAAGGGTCTCGTTTTCGCCACCGCGATCCACCGTAATCGTTAACTGGTCTGCGGTCAGCGCATCCAGTGTGATGATGTCTTCCGCCCGCTCGAGCTCCTTTCCGTTGACCTGCAGCACCCGGTCCCCGGTGCGTAGGCCCAGGTCGTACAGAAACGATCCCTCCTCGATGAACACGCCGGCCACATTCTCGGCCGGAATGTAGGTCTCTCCGGTCGTGTAGCGAATGGAGATGTACACGAGAGTCGCCAGGAGCACGTTGAACACGACGCCCGCCGTGATAACGATGATGCGCTGCCAGACGGGTTTCGACCTGAACTCCCATGACTGAGGTTCGGAGCTCACGAAGTCGGTGTCCATGCTCTCGTCGACCATCCCCGAGATCTTGACGTACCCGCCCAGCGGAGTGAGCCCCAGAACGTACTCGGTGCCCCCCAGCTTCTTCTTGAGGATGTTCGGCGGAAAGCCGACAGAAAACCTGTCGACGCGCATGCCGAACAGCTTGGCGAATAGAAAATGTCCCATCTCGTGCACGAACACGAGAATCATGATGGCGAGCAGGACCCAACCGATGTACGAAAGTATCTCCACGGCAAATTCCATCAACGGCTGATTAGCATCGGATAACGCGGCGTCCAGGCGGCCCGGCGGGGTGGTGGCCGGAGGCCTCGGTTCAATGATGTGTCCGACGATTGAGTTCCACCACAAGGTTGCGGGCCAGGTCGTCGACTTCCATCAGCCTTTCGAGGTCCTGAGGCTCGGGGGAGGCCAGCCTGCCGACAGCCTCCTCGATCGCAAAACTGATATCGGTAAAACTGATACGTCCCTTTAGAAATTGATCCACCGCAACCTCGTTCGCCGCATTCAACACGGCCGGCGCGGATCCTCCGATGTGAAGCGCCTCGTAGGCCAGTCGCAGACACGGAAAGCGCTCAAGGTCGGGCGGGCTGAAGTCGAGCTTCGAAAGGGACTCCCAGTCGAGCCTCTCGTGCGGTGCCGGCCAGCGTTCCGGAAAAGTCATCGCGTACTGAATCGGAACCTTCATGTCGGGAACGCCGAGTTGCGCCTTCGTTGAGCCGTCGATGAACGTCACCATCGAGTGCACGATCGATTGCGGGTGCACGACTACCCGTATCCGGTCCGCAGAAACCCCGAACAACCATCTCGCCTCAATCACCTCGAGGCCCTTGTTCATCATGGTCGCGGAGTCGATCGTGATCTTCGGGCCCATCGACCAGTTGGGGTGCGCAAGCGCCTCCTCGGGCGTCACGGACGCGAGCGCCTCCAGCGGCGCGTCTCGAAACGGACCACCGGAAGCGGTTAACACCAGCTCCTCGACGGTGTCCATCGCTTCGCCAACGAGGCACTGGAATATCGCCGAATGCTCGCTGTCAACCGGTATGATCGTCGCATCCGATCTCTCCGCGTGGAACCTGACGATCTCGCCGGCGATGACGAGGGTCTCCTTGTTGGCCAGTGCCACCGTCTTTCCCGAGCGAACCGCCTCCAGGACCGGCGCCAGGCCGGCAGCTCCGACGACCGCTGCCACAACGACATCCACGGAGTCCAGCGTGGACGCGTGTGCAAGATGCTCGGCGCCGGCAAGCACGCGGATGCCCGTCCCCTGCAACGCATCCTTCAACGGCCCGTAGCCCCCAGGGTCAGATACCACGACGCATTCCGGCCTGAACTCCATCGCCTGCTCGACGAGAAGATCCACGCTGTTATGCGCGGTCAGCGATCGAATGTGGAACGCATCTGGAAACAGTCGAACGATGTCGAGGGTCTGAGTGCCGATCGATCCGGTGGATCCCAGAATGCAAATGCCTCGCGGAAGCGGGGCCGCAGACGTAGGCGGGGATCCAGGTATCATTCAGGCGAGGCGACGTACGGACAGAAGGGGTCCAAGAAACTTACGGCGGCCCGCCTCAATATTAAACTTATGGTACGGTCCACGAGAAAGAGGTCGAGAGCGCAAGCTGCCGTGGCGTTTCTATTCGCGGCGACGCTCCTCGTCACGGGCGCTCGCACGGCCATGGGTCAAGAGGAGGACAACGCCTCCGTGGCGCGCTTCCAGCTGGCCGAGTCCTTCCTCCGTGCCGGACAGGTCGAGCGTGCGGTCGTCATACTCGAGCAGCTGTACACGGACCGACCGACAACGTACGTCTTCTTTGAGAGACTCCGCCAGGCATACGAGTCATCCAAGCGCTACGACGATGCGATCCGAATCGTGGACGAGCAGATCGGGAGAGAAGTGCTGCCGGTAGCGCGCGTCGCCGAGCGGGGCCGACTGCGGTACCTCAAGGGCGACGAGGAGCTGGCGATGAACGACTTTGGCGAGGCCATCGCTCTCGCTCCCGACCGTAGCACGTCGTACCTCGCTGTCTACCAGGTGCTCGTGCAGCTTCGGCTCTTCGAGGATGCCTCCTCCACGCTGCTCAGCGGCCGCGAGGCCCTCGACGATCCAACCCAGTTCGCCCGCGAGCTCGGTTATCTGTTCGGGCTCCTCGGTCAGCACGATCGTGCCATGACGGAATACGTGAACCTTCTGCTGACGGACGAGCGGCAGCTGGGCGTCGTACGCAGCCGGCTCACTCGGACCGGCCTGTCACCGCTGGTGCTGGATCAGAGCATCCCTGTCGTCGAGCGAGCGGTCCGGAGCACCCCGTTGAACCGGTCCATTCGCGAACTGCTGGCGTGGCTGTACGAGGAGGCTGAAGATTTCGGGCGCGCACTGGACGTGAACCGGGCGGTGGACCGCCTGGAATCGGAAGAGGGTCGCGTGCTTTTTGCGTTCGCCGCGAGAGCCCTCAACGCCGGCGCTTTCGAGGCGGCACAGCGTTCGTATGAGATCATACTCGACCGTTATCCCGCATCCGTCATCGCACCGGAAGCCCGGCGCGGGATAGGGCAGCTGCACGTGCAGTGGGCGGAGGCACTGCAGAAGCGCGTCAGCCCGACGGACCCCGGCCCCGCAGACACGGACCACTATAAGTCCGCCATGGAGGCCTTCGTCGAGTTCGCGGACGCTCATCCGAACCACGGGCTGTATCCGTACGTGCTGTTGGATATGGCCAGAATCCAGCAGGCGGCGTTCTTCAACCTGAAAGACGCTCACGCTCTGTACACCGACCTGGTGCGCCGATTTCCCACTCACCCGGCCACCGTGGAGGCCCGCTTCGAACTGGGCGAGATCGACCTCATGCGCGACCGGCTCGATGCCGCACGCCTTACGTTCCAGCGCCTCGAGGACGAGCTGCGGATCGGCGAGCAAGCGGAGCGGGCACGCTTTGAGATTGCACTCATACACTTCTACCGCGGCGAGTTCGAATCGGCCCGGACGCTGCTGGAGGCCATGGAGGAGAACACCTCGACCGAGACGGCCAACGACGCCATCGAACTGAAAGTGCTCCTGATGGAGAGCAAGGGACCAGACTCGCTCAACACACCCCTCAGAAGATTCGCCGAAGCAGGCCTGAGACTGCGCCAGCGTCGTCTCGACGAGGCGGAGGCTCTGCTGAAAGTTCTGAACGAGGAGTCGGGCATGCATGCGCTGAACGACGACGCCCACTTTCTGAACGCACAGATAAAGGTCGAGCGCGGCCTGTACGAGGACGCCGCGGCTGTATTCGGCGAGATTCCGCTGCAGTATCCGTCGAGCTACCTCGCCGACCGAAGCCTGTTCGAGGCGGCGCGGGTCAACGAGGAGCTCCTCGGCAACACCGAGCGCGCACTCGAGCTATACTCACGGCTTATCTCTGAATACCCGGGCTCCCTGTTGCTCAGCGAAGCCCGGGCCAGATACCGCGAGCTGCGCGGCGACGGTGTCTAGATGGTCCAGTCCGCTCCCAAACGACGCAGAATCGTCATGACCTACCTCCTGCCCCTCGCCGGCCTCGTTTTCGCGCTGACGACGGTAAGACCCGGTCTGGCTCAGGACATCCTGATCCCGATGGATGACGTGCAGTCCGATCATCTGAAGGCGTACGGCGTGGCCTACTGGGTACTGGAGCGCGGCGTTGATGTCGACTGGCTGTTGAACTACCGGGGCGGCTCGTTTCTGCTGGCGGGATCCGAGGAGGTCGAGAACGAGCTGAGGATACGCGGCGTGACCTTCGCGCAGTCCTCGGCGACCGAGTCCGCCCGCATCATCGCCGAGATCGAGAACCCCGACGTCAACGCTTCTGTGATTCGGCTCGAGAAGCCGCCGCGAATTGCGGTGTACGCACCGCAGCAGACGCTGCCGTGGGACGACGCCGTGCTGCTTGCCCTCACCTATGCGGAAGTGCCCTACGATATGATCTACGATGCGGAGGTGCTCGACGGCAAGCTCAGCGAATACGACTGGCTGCACCTGCACCACGAAGACTTCACCGGGCAGTACGGCAAGTTCTACACATATCGGTCCCAGCCCTGGTACATCGAGCAGCAGCGGGACGCGGAGGAGACGGCGCGCACCAGAGGCTTTCGTAAGGTGAGTCACTTGAAACGGGCTGTCGCCGAGACCATCCGCGAATACGTGGGACGCGGAGGGTTCCTCTTCGCCATGTGTTCCGGGACGGACACGTTCGACATCGCAATGGCAGCGCACGGGGTCGACATCGTGCCGTCCGAGTACGACGGAGACCCGGTCGACGCCGACGCCCTGAAAAAGTTGGACTTTGGGCACACGTTCGCCTTCCACGACTTTCGACCCAGCTTTAACGCGAACGAGTACGAGCACTCGGACATCGATACGGGTCCCCCTCCGCCCCCTTTGAACAACCCGGCGCTGGACTTCTTTACACTGTTTGAGTTCAGCGCGAAGTGGGATCCGGTCCCTACGATGCTGACGCAGAATCACGTCGCAACGGTTCGCGGGTTCGTCGGACAGACGACCGCGTTTCGCAAGGCGACCATCAAACCGGATGCCACGATCCTGGCCGAGGCGCCCGGTCGGGACGAGGTGCGCTACCTGCACGGCAACTTCGGCGAGGGCACCTTCACCTACTACGCCGGGCACGATCCGGAAGACTATCAGCACTTCGTCGGCGACCCGCCCACGGATCTCAATCTCCACA
>JBFGEP010000034.1:0-12067 GCA_041580055.1 Rhodothermales bacterium
CCACCAGCCGTGGCTGAACGGGGAGTCCCGCAATGATAGGACCGTTTCCTGTTAATGCGCTCGCACCGCGTATAGGCTGCATACCGGCCTCACGTAGTTGTCCCTTCGGGATATAATCCCGGGCCCCGAGCGTATACGTGCATCTTCGCGATTTTCCCAGAGGCAGTGATCACGACCCGTTCAACCAGATGAGCGACGCCGCCACCGATCCCGGCAGCAAGCCAGGGACCGCCACAAACTTCATACGCGATACCATCATAGAAGACATCGCGTCCGGCAAGTACGATGGCCGTGTGGTCACGCGATTTCCACCCGAGCCCAACGGCTACCTGCACATCGGTCACGCGAAGGCGATCAACCTCGACTTCAATCTGGCCGACGAGTTCGGCGGCGTCTGCAATCTTCGGTTCGACGACACCAATCCCGAAACCGAGGACCCGGAATACGTAGCGGCGATCATACGGGACGTCAAGTGGCTCGGCTTCGACTGGGACGACCGCCTCTACTTCGCCTCGGACTACTTCGAGAAACTGTACGAGTGCGCCGTCAAGCTGATCAAGGACGGCAAGGCGTACGTCGACAGCCAGTCCGACGAGGAGCTCCGGGCTACCCGCGGGACGGTGACGGAGCCGGGAACGGAGAGCCCGTACCGCAATCGACCCGTCGAGGAGAACCTGGACCTCTTCGAGCGCATGCGGGCCGGGGAGTTCAAGGACGGCGAACATGTTCTGCGCGCGAAGATCGACATGGCGGCGACTAACATGAAGCTGCGCGATCCCCTGCTGTATCGCATCCGGCACGCACACCATTACCGCCGCGGCGACGACTGGTGCATCTACCCGATGTACGACTACGCGCACCCGCTGTCGGACGCCATCGAGGGGATCACTCATTCGATCTGTACGCTTGAGTTCGAAAACAACCGCGCGCTCTACGACTGGGTCCTCGACAACGCCTGGACGGTCCCCAGGCCCCACCAGTACGAGTTCAACCGGCTGCATCTGACATACACGGTGCTGAGCAAACGCAAGCTGCTTCAGCTCGTCGACGATGGCCTCGTGGACGGATGGGACGATCCGAGGATGCCCACACTCACCGGGCAGCGGCGACGCGGCGTCACACCGGAGGCGATTCGTGATCTCTGCAGCCGCGTGGGCGTCATCAAGACGGACACTCGCGTCGACCTGGGACTCTACGACTACGCCATCCGAAACGACCTGAACTTTCGTGCGCCTCGTGTGATGGCCGTCGTACGGCCTCTCAAAGTCGTTATCACAAACTACCCGGAAGGCCAGACCGAATGGCTGGATGCCCCGTACTGGCCCCACGACGTTCCGAAGGAGGGCTCCCGCAAGGTGCCGTTCTCACGCACCCTCTTCATCGAGCGCGACGACTTCATGGAGACGCCGGTCAAGAAGTTCTACAGGCTGGCGCCAGGTCGCGAGGTTCGCCTGCGATATGGCTACTTCATTACGTGCGACGAAGGCATAAAGGACCCGAAAACGGGTGAGATAGAGGAACTCCGGTGCACGTACGATCCGAAAACCCGCGGCGGAGATTCCGCGGACGGGCGTAAGGTGAAGGCGACACTGCACTGGGTATCCGCCGAGCACTCAGTGAGCGCCGAGGTGCGACTCTACGATCGCCTTTTCACCGAGGCCGAGCCGGAGAGCCAGGACGAGGACTGGAAGTCCTTCATCAACCCGGAATCAAGAATCGTCGTGGAGGACGCTCGGATCGAGCCGAGCGTTACGGACGATCCCGCGGACACCCGTTACCAGTTCGAGCGGCAGGGCTACTTCTGGCGCGACCCGATGGACTCGACCGACGAGCGACCCGTTTTCAACCGGATTGTCACGCTGCGCGACTCGTGGGCAAAGATCTCCGGAGGACACGTGGAAACGACGGTTGAGAGAGTGGACGAGGCAAAGGCCGCGCCGCAAAGACCCCCCGTCTCATCCTCCGAAGAGAGAAAGCCTCCCCGCCTGAATGCCCGACGCCGAGAACGTGCCGAGCGGTTCGAAGCGGATTACGAGCTCGACAGCCAGGATGCTGCACTCCTGTCCGCGGACGACGCCATAGCAGAGTTCTTCCTCGAGGCAGTTTCGCAGGGCACGCCACCGCTATCGGCAGCAAACTGGATTTTGAACGAGCTGCTGAGAGAGCTGAAGGGTCTAGACCTTGCGGACCTGCCCATCACGGCTTCACACCTGGCCGAGCTCATCGCGCTCATGGACGATGACACAATTTCCGGCCGGATCGCGAAGGACGTCTTTGCCGAGATGATCGAATCGGGTGAAAAACCCGGATCGATAGTGGAGGCGAAAGGACTTCGGCAGCTGACGGACCAGAGCGAGCTTGAGTCAGTCGTAAAGGCAGTCGTCGAAGGCCATCCCGACAAGGCCGAGACATACCGCGGCGGCAAGACGGGACTGATCGGGTTCTTCGTTGGACAGGTGATGCGACGGACGGACGGAAAAGCGAATCCTGAGCTTGCCAGAAAGCTGATCGAGGAAGAGCTCGCCTGAGCGGTCAGTCCGCGAGAACCGGCTCCAACTCGGCGGCCGCCGGGACCGTCTCGACGGGGAGCGTCTGTTTAACGTGAATCGAGCGGTTGGGGTCGTTCGATATGACGAAGTACCCGAGCCAGATCAGCGAGAGTCCCACGATCTCGGTCGCGTACAGGACCTCGACGTAGCCGAAGCGTGTGAACGACCCACCGATGCCGGGAAGAAGCGCACCGATCGCAATCCAGGTGTTCCCCCATGCACGCGCACGGAAGTCCTTGGACTTCCTCCAGTATTTCCACGCGGACCAGGCCGCTCCGCCAACCAGGAAGATCAGCGCGTACGTGTTAATGATCGGTGAGAACAGACGCGTCCACTGCCATCCCAGGACGCTTCCGGAGAGACGGTACGTCTCGATGGCCTCGTAGTTGATGGGCGAGAGGACAACGAATGTGGCCGCCACCACGACGAGCGCCACGAGTGCGGCCGTCAACCGGTGAGCCATCCGGTTGCTCATCAGGAGGTACACGGTTCCCTGGGCCAGTGGTGCCCCGCCCAGCAGGGCACCACTGACATACCAGGACTTGAACACCAGCTCGTTCCAGCCGAACAGCGTCGTCAGGCTCTCCGTCAGCGTCCCCACGCCGTACAGGACCACCCCGAGCGTCCACCAGAAGAGGTAGAGAGCCTGGGGCTTCCTGCGCCAGTGACGGTACAGCACAGTGGCGAAGATGATAGAGAGTAGTGTGGTCGCTATCGGCAGATAGTGAACGAGAGATCGCATGCCTGAAGGGGTGTACGGGGAACCGGGAATGGAAGGCTAGTCGGCAACCAGCTGCGTCGATCCGTCGGGCTGGTACACGAACTCGAACGTGTAATAGCGCTCCTGATCGCTGAAGGGATCGACCGGGTCAGGGGCTCCCTGGTAGTAGCTGAGGATTCTGACCTTCGCGTACTTGCCGTCGGCGGTCCGCACCACGATGAACCGACCCGGAATCGGTGAGAGAACCATGGCGACCGGATTGTAATTGTACCAGCCGTTGCCGGAGCCTGACGGCACCGCGTACCCCTGGGCGCTATCAACAGAATAGCCTGTTGCCGGGGCGTCTGCCAGGTCTTCGAAGAGTCCCTCGCGGACTATGGCGCCGCCCTGGCCGGGTCCGCTGGTACCCCCGTTGGCGATGATGGTGGTGCCCTTGAAGCCGATGTCCCAATTCGTCGAGTTCGAGTCGGCGGCGGAGAAGTTCGCGCCCGAGGTCACAATCGCATTGTTGGCGAAGCTGAAGAGCGTGAAATGCCCCGTCGTGCCGACCGGCTGACCGGTAACCGGATCGCGGCCTGTTGCCGGGTCGGCCGGGACGTCTTCGGCGAGCGTAACTTCGGCGAGGAACGGATCGTCAGTGACCGAGTCGCTGTCGCAGGCGGGTAAGGCTGCGAGGACGGCGATGGCAATCAGTGGGTGAAGGAATCTGGACTTTATCATGGCTTCGAGAGTGTTGTCAGTTGGTTTGAAGTTCGATGCCCCCGAACACCAGACGGCCCGGCAGCGCCGGAAGCAGGTTCGGGTTTGTGTGATCGAATAGGTTCTTGACGCCCAGCTGCACCGAGACACGACGGTTTACTCTCTGCGTCAATGTGACATTCCAGAGGGTATGAGTGTCCACGTACTCGCTGTCGTCGTCGAGTATCAGGTTGCCGTTGAGATCGTACAGTCCGTACCTGCCTTTGAGCATGCCCCGAACCGAGGTCGTGAGGCCGAGGGGCTCGACGCGATATCGGACGTTGATTGACGCGGAGTGGCGGGACCTCTGAAACAGCCCGCCGTACTCGTCGCGACGTACCAGCCGGTCGCGACCGTTCACCCGTTTGTATACCGTGCCGGCATCCAACTCGTCCAGCACGTCGAGGTCCGCGGCATCCAGGAGCTGGTAGCCGACATCGACTCGAAGGCGCCCGACCGGCCGGACTCCGATGTTGACCTCCGCGCCGCGGGTCCGGATGCGGTCGAGGTTGGCGTACGAGAAAATCTGCTGCCCGCCGACCGTCTCCGCCGCCAGAAGCGTCTCAATGAGGTCGGTGATTCGATTGTAGAAGAGATTGACGCGTACGTCGTAGCGGTTCGACGGATACCAGTCCGCCCCGAAGTTGAGAGACCAGGAGTGCTCGGGCCGGAGCTGCTCGCCTATGTCCAGCGCCGTCGTGTAGCGCCGAATCTGGCCGTCGGCTTCAAGCTGCGCGAGCGCCGGCCCTGCGCCGCTCGCCCCAAATACGCGGTATCCGCCGATCGGATTGTTGAAGTCCAGATATCTTTGCTGGAACGTCGGCGCCTTGAAGCCACTGCCGATCGACCCACGAAGGTGCAGACTGGACACCGGTTTGTAGAGCAGCGAAAGCTTCGGACTCAGGCGATTCTCATAGTCACTGTGGGCGTCGTAGCGACTGCTGGCGACGATGCTCACGAAAGACAACGGGCTCCACTGGTACTGAGCGTACCCGAAGCCCGCAGAGGTGGTCTGGCTGCCGCCGATGACTCGGTCTGCCTCGACGTGCTCGCCCGTGAATCCGGCACCGAAGGTGAACATGTGGCTGGCGCCGATCACGGCATCCAGCTTGAGCTCCGTCTCCCCGTAGATATGGTCGAACTTCGAGTCGGAGTTCTCCAGTGCGGTGGTCGAGATGAAACGAGAGACGTAGCCGGACCCGTCGAGGGATACGTTCGAGGAGAGGCGCTGACTGATGCCCGCGTTCGCATTCCACTCTGTCCGCTCACCTATGCTCGCTGTGGGCGCGGAACCGTCGGCAAAGGAAAGCCCGATTTCGTTCTTCTGGTCGAGGAGGCCGAAGCGCCCTCCGAAGCGGAGCCGTGTCGACTCGGATGCCGTCAGCGTGAGCCGTCCCGAGGCAGTGTAGTCGACGAAGGCCGGTGCCGTCTGCCCGGGCTTGTCCGGGAAAAGGTCGTATCCGTCGGAGCTATAGCGATCCAGCAGGACAGATCCGGAGACGCGGTTTTTTGCGAAGTCCGCGGCGAGCGACAGATCCGCTGTGGAATGCGTTTCGTACTTCGCGCCGACGGTAGCGCGGATCGGCTCGCGAGACTGTCTGGTTATCAAATTGACGACCCCGGCAAGCGCGTCGCTTCCGTAGAGCGACGAGGACGGGCCTCGTACGATCTCGATGCGCTCGAGTCCGCGGACGGTGAGCCGATCGAGGTCCAGCGTGCCGCCGGACCTGCCGATGACCGGTTCGCCGTCGATCAGCACCAGGATGTAGTCCGAGTTGAGCCCCTGCATCTGCAGGCCGGCTCCGAACTCGTGAACGATGCTTATGCCGGCCTGCTCGGCCAGCAGATCCGTGAGTCGCACCGAGCCGCGAGCCTCGATGTCGTCCTTCATCAGGACCTCAGTTGAAACGGGCACGTTTCGGATCTGGCGCTCGCCCCTCATTGCCGTCACCACGACGGCCGGGATTTCATAGTACATCAGGGAGTCCGGTGCGGCGTCCGCCGACGCCTGCGCCGCCGCTTCGGGGGTCCCGACAAATATCCCGAGCGCAAATAGTAGTCCGAGCGTTCCAGGGAAGATCCTGGAGAAGCTATTGTCGCCCAATACCTTCACCTTGTTCGCTATCTTTAGAGCCGGGGGTCTCGAGCGCACCGGACCACCAGCCGATTCTTGATGCAAAATATACACAGCATTGCATAGCAATGTGTAGTTTTGTGTAGGTTTTTGCACCGCCTTCACAGTTCGCAATGAACGACACAGGGACCTCGCAGCAGCTCCTGACGCTGAAGGAAGCGGCCGGCCGACTGAACGTCCATCCGGCCACCCTCCGACGCTGGGCAGACAACGGAGACGTCCTGGTGATGGTGACCCCTGGCGGTCACCGCCGATTTCCCGTCTCCGAGATCGAACGACTGGTGGGAGACCGGTCCGTGACCGAGAGCTCGGAGGCGGTCGGGTCGAACCTCGTCGAGGCGGCGCTGCAGAACGCGCGTGCGGAGATCGCCGAACATCCGGACTACGCGTGGATGGCGGAGATGAGCGAAACGGAACGTATCCAGATGCGCTCGATGGGCCGCCACGTGATGTCGCTGCTGGAGCGCTTTGTTGGCGAGGACGAAGACGACGCGATTCTAATACAGGCTGCCGAGTCCATGGGAAGGGAGTACGCCTCGAGCACCCGTGGCTTCGGGATGAATCTGCCGGCCGTCCTTCAGGCTATGACCTTCTTTCGTGACCGGATCCTCGAGGCGGCGGTCGCGCTTCCCGCAGCTGCGCGAATGGATCAGGCGGCAGGCCAACGCCTCATCCGACGGGTCAACACGTTCCTCAACACCATCCTGCTGTCGCTGGCCGAGTCCTTTGAGACCGCAGGCTAGGCGGCTCGACCGTCGTCAAAGTCGAACCCTCGAACGACGGAGGGGCGACCCTCGGCGACCAGCGCCCCGACGAAGCCCTCCGCCGGCAAGAAAGAGCGCATACTCCACCGGCGGGCGGCATCCGGATCCAGGTCCGAGTGGAGTATCCCCGGCTCGGCCGCCGGCCCGAACGCCACGGCAAAGTTGTCGAGCCCGTGCGTCACACCGAGACCGAGAGCCTTGATGTAGGCTTCTTTCCTTGTCCAGCACTCGTAGAAGGCCTCACGGACGTCCGGATCCGGAACCCCGCGCAGCACGGCCCTCTCCTGCTCCGAGAAGAACCGCTGTGCGAGATCACGAAACTCCACATCGCGCCCGGTCTCTTCGATGTCGACGCCCACGCGCCGCCCGCGCCCGAATGCAAAGACCGCCAGACCGCCCGAGTGTGACAGGTTGAACTCCAGATCTTCACCCTCCGAGCCGATCTCCGGCTTTCCGTGTCTTCCCTCCAGGATGCTCACGTCAGAAGGGGGCTTCCGGAGATACTTCGAAAGCAGAGTTCGCAAGGTGGCACGCGTCACGACGTACCGACTCCGGTGGACGTCGAACTTGAACCGGCGGGCCTTCTCGTTCTCGTCGGCCGAAAGCAAGCGAGCGCAGTCATCCAAACGATCTGCCGCGGCGTCCAGCCGGATTCGCCATAAGTGCACTTCGCGATCGGCGATCGGGACGACCGAGGCAGCGGTCGACCAGGCTATCTCTCCCTTCTCTCTCGGCATGCGGCCAATGTACAGCCACCCTGCGAATTTACGGGGCTCCGTGAAGTTGGCCCGATAATTGGAATCTCACCGGGAGGCTTACCGGTGATGCGGTTTCGCATCGCTTTGAGACTCAGTCCGTCAAGCAGGATACCGAATACATGTCGATACACACGCTACACTTCACATCCAACGCCACGGCCGCTCTGATTCGAAGAGAGCTCGGAAAGGCGTTTCCCGGGACCGTTTTCGAGATTCTCATTGATGTGCCGGCTCCGCCATTCAACCTGGCTCAGAACGTAGCCGCGATCATCGTGAAGTGGGTCGACGGTCCGGGGAGGGACGTCGTGGAGGAAGCCCTCCGTGACTTTCAGAGTCTCGACTGGAATCCGAAAACGGGAGTGCTCGAGGCCGTCGAGCACCTTGAGGTCACCGAGGACGGTGCCCTGCAGCGAATCGAGTATGGGGTCGACTATGTCTTCTGCGAACGACCCGACGAGAATCAGGACGACCAGAACTAGCGGATTTCGCTACTCGGACGACTTCTCCGCGTCTCCGGATTCCGCCGCCTCTTTCTGTGCGTCCGCCGATTCCGCTCGAGTGGCCTGATCCGACGCGACCGGCTTGCGATCCGGGGCCTTCGGCTTCCGGGCGGGCAGCCGCGACGGGAACGTAATCACAAACACGGATCCGTTTCCCTCCTCGGAACTGACGTCTATCCGGCCGAACATTAGCTCCGCGAGACCTTTCGCGACCGCCAGGCCGAGACCACTTCCCTCGTAACTTCGGACCGTACCCGTAGACTCCTGCGTGAACGGCGAGAACAACTGAGGCAGATACCGCCGTCCAATCCCAACACCGGTGTCCCTGACCGTGACCGAGACATTGGAGTTCCTTTCCAGCAATTCGATCGTAATCCGACCCTCGTCGGTAAACTTGACGGCGTTGTTCACGACGTTGTCGATGACCCGCCGAACCTTGTCTCTGTCAAGGTGGACCGTGGGGTGGTTCTCCGGATGTACGACGTCTAGCTCGAGACCCTTGCGCTCCGCTTCGCCCCTGTGGTCCTGAACTATCTCATCAACCAGCGTTCGTATCGGGAACTCGCTTGGATTCAGCGTGACACTGCCCGACTCGAGCTGTGACAGATCGATGATCGCACCGAGTGTCCCGAGCAGCCGGCGACCTCCATGGACGATCAGCTCAGCAAAATCCTTCTTCTGCTCCTGAAGTTCGTTGCTCAGAATCTGCGCGTAGCCGAGGATGGTTGAGAGGGGGGTGCGGAGCTCGTGGCTGATGTTGTCCAGGATAGTCGCTTTCATCCGAGCCGAAGCCTCCGCCTTGTCACGCGCTGCGACAAGTTCCTGCTCGTAGCGACGGCGCTCGCCCAGGATACGGGACACATGCTCGCGCACGCGTCGCTCGAGGTCTTCGTTCAGGGACCGGAGCTGGTTTTCCTGTTCGTGGATTCGGAGCAGGTTGTTGATGCGCGCTTTCAGCTCCCGAGCATTGAAAGGCTTCGAGATGTAGTCGTCTGCGCCCATCTCGAGGCCTTCGATTTTGCTGGTCTCTGATGCCTTTGCCGTCAGCATGACGAAGGGGATCTGTCGCCACGTGTCGTTGCCCCTCAGCTGCTTCAAGAGCTCGTGACCGTTCATGCCGGGCATCATGACGTCCGACAGTATCAGATCCGGCAGCTCCTCGCTGACGCGTTCAAGTGCCTCGTCACCGCTGCGGGCCTCGATGACCAGGTACTGTGGATGCAGACATCCTACGATGTACTCCCGGATGTCCCGGTTGTCGTCGACTACCAGAATCCTTGCGGCATCCTCGTCCACCGTAAGCGCTCTATCGGCATCGACGC
Source organism: Rhodothermales bacterium (assembly GCA_041580055.1). GTDB lineage: Bacteria > Bacteroidota > Rhodothermia > Rhodothermales > JABDKH01 > JABDKH01. The sequence continues at coordinate 9,487 of JBFGEP010000034.1, forward strand.
GAACCTGGCCGTCGTCGGAGGCGGCCACCACCATCTCGGACATTGTGCTGCTGACCTCGTAGGCCTCTTCACTATCCTGCGCAGTGGTCCACAACTCGTCAGGCGAGAGGTGCTCCGAGCCGATGGGGAGAAAAACCGTGAAGGTCGACCCCGAGCCGACAATGCTCTGGACCGAGATGGTCCCGTGGTGCAGCTCGACGAGCTCCTTGGCCAGCGAGAGGCCGATGCCCGTGCCCTCCTGCACGCTCGACACGGTACCGTCCACCTGATGATACCGGTCGAAGATTCTTTCGATGCGGTCCGCCGGAATTCCGGGCCCGGTATCACCCACGGATATCTCGACCTGCCGCTCCTTCGTGCTTGAAAGCCTCACGGCAACGTCAATGCGGCCGGCCTCAGGGGTGAACTTCACCGCGTTCGACAGCAGGTTAAACAGCACCTTCTCCAGCTTCTCCGGATCGAAATACACCGGTTCGATATCGTCATCGGACGAAAACCCGAGCTCGATTTTGCGTTCGAGGGCGAATGCCGTGAAGGAAAGCACGATCCCTTCCACAAAAGGCGCCAGGTCTCCGGCCCTCGCCCTCAGGTCCATCTTCTGGCTTTCGATCTTCGCAAGGTCCAGCAACTGATTGATAAGACGCAGCAGTCGGCGGCCGTTGCGCAGCATGATCTCCAGTTGGCTCCGGAGGAGCCCGTTCATTCGCCCGTACGCGCCGGTCAGCGCATTCTCGAGTGGGCCCAGAAGGAGGGTCAGCGGTGTCCGGAGCTCGTGGGAGATGTTGTTGAAGAACTGAGCCTTGAACACGTACAGCTCACTCAGAGCCGCCGTCTGCTCCTCGAGCTTGTCGTTGGCACTCTTGAGGTCCCTGGTTCGTCTCGAGACTTCTTCCTCGAGCTCGCGCTGACGTCTCTTCAGCGACCGTATCCTCAACATGTAGAGACTGACCGCCAGGAAGACGAGCCCACTGACGCACACGAGCCAGAACCAGGTCATCTGATAGAACGCGGGCAGAAGCGATACGACGACGGACGCCTCGTTCGCAGTCCATTCACCCGATTCGTCGGCTACCATTACCCGAAACGTGTACTTGCCCGGATCCAGGTTGGTGTACGTGGCCGTTCGACGGCCCTGCACCTCGTTCCAGACCGTCTCGTAGCCGTCCAGGCGGTATCGGTACTGCAGGTTGTCGGTCTTTATGAAGCTGAGGCCGACGTAGTCGAATTCAACCTTGTGACGACCCGGACCTACGCTGATCGGTCCGGCGGCAGCAACCGCGTCGCCGTCGATCCGCACCTGTTCGACTACAATGGACGCAGCGGTTTCGTACGACTGCAGAGATGACGGGTCGATCGAAACGACTCCGCGGACCGACGGAAACCAGAGATGTCCATTCGCAGCTTTCCAGCCGGCCGGCTGGAAGCCACCGTTCAACTCGTAGCTCTTCAGGCCGTCGCTTCGGTCGAACGAGGTTGAATGTACGGCCACTCTCGCACCCGCAAAGAACGCGTTCAGATCATCCTTGTCGACATAGAAGATCCCCTTGTTGCAACTCATCCAGAGGTTGCCGTTGTCATCCTCGAGAATCTGATACACGTTGTCATTGAAGAGCCCGTGCTCGGTTGTCACCGTCTGCACGACTCCGTCCTTGATGCGAGTGAGACCTCCTCCATAGGTGCCAATCCACATCACGCCACCGACATCCTCATGAAGGGTCAGAACCGTGTTGCTTCCCAGTCCATCCACATCCGTGATTTCCCGGATCGTGCCGCCGCTCATGATGCTGAGTCCGCTGTCGTACGTGCCAATCCACACGTCTCCCGTTGAGGACTCCATCACTGACATTACAATGTCACTCGAGAGGCCGTCGTCCGAGGTGTAGGATGTAAATGTGCTGCCATCGTAGGACGCCAGTCCGGCGTCGGTCGCCACCCACAGGATCCCCGTCGGTCCTCGGTACAGCGCGCTGATTCCGTTGCCCGGAAGCCCGTCGCGAGTCGTGAACGTCTGGAAGCGACCGTCGTAGAGCAGGTTGAGTCCAGAGCGAAATGTGCCGACCCAGAGCTCACCCTCGTCACCGCCGTAGATGGACGTGATGATGTTGCTGCTCAGGCCGTCAGCCACGGTGAAAACTCTTGTCTTGCCGTCGCGCAGCCGGTTGAGCCCACCGCCTTCCGTGCCGACCCAGAGGTCTCCCTGCGAGTCGGAATAGACGGCCAGCGTCATGTCGAGCGAGAGACCTTCTTGCTCGGAGTAGGTGGTGAATTTCCCTTTTCTCAGCCGGTTCAGTCCGCCGCCCTCCGTACCGATCCAGATACTCCCCTCCTTGTCTTCGAAAAGACTGAGCACGCGGTTATGGGACAACCCGTCTTCGATGGCGAAGATGCTCGCTTTGTCATCGCGCACCCGGACCAGGCCGCCGCCGTCCAGACCGATCCAGACAAGGCCGGTGCGGTCCCGAATGATGGTCTGAGCAGGATGCTTCGAGCTTTCCTGCGTTGGATCAAAGTCGGTGAAACGGCCATCCTTGTAGTGGGAGATTCCTGACGCCGTGCCCACCCACAGCGAACCGTCGTCGTC
>JBFGEP010000035.1:0-12009 GCA_041580055.1 Rhodothermales bacterium
CGTGATGCCATTGGAGAAGTCGCCCGCGAGGTTGACCCTCAGCGGATACTCGAAAACATACGTCCCTTTCGGCAGATAGCCGATGAAGAAGTGCGTCGCCGCGTCTCGCGTGCTTTCGTAGTAGTGCAGGCCGGCCTTGTAGCGATATCCCGAGAGGACGTTGACCGGCTCGAATCCGGCCGCGCGCATGTCCTTGAGGTGGACGTACTCCATGTCACGGTCCACGCGTATGACGATTCGGACGGTGATCCTGTCACCCGGCTTCAGGTTGCTGATGTCGTCCAGCGGTCGGAGCCGAGGCCCTTCCGTCGTAATCTCCTCGCGGAAGAGCTTCTTCTCGAGACTGAGGGGAGTGTCGGCCGGGGTGATCCTGTCCAGCTGTTCGAAGTACTGCCAGTACAACGCTCCCCATGCGGGGCCCGGACCCACCTTGGTCACCTCCACGTCGGCCATGGCCGGCGCCACTTGCGCCCCCGGCCACGACACCGCGAAGTAGCCGGTGCCCGCCTCGGCGTCCGCTACCGTCCGGCTATCGATGGACTCGTTGCCCACCCGTACGGTCACATATGAGTCTTCGTCGATCAGGTTGGTGCCTCGCATGAGTAGGGCGTACACCGCCTCGGTCGTCGCCTTGGTCGTCTTCCAGTCCTGGGTCTGTTTCTGCTTGAGTAGCCACAGCTGCATGTCCGCCACGGAGGCGGCGTCATCTGCGATCTCGTCGAAAGCCTCGATCAGCAGAGACTGCGTCTCTACGGGTGCCTGATACCAGAAATAGCCCCGGTTGAACTTCCAGTACATGCCCAGCTCTTGCGAGTGCGACGCGTTCTCGGCGAGTGACCGTACGATCGCATCCGGCACGTCCGTGTCTCCCCAGCGGTGGAGTCCGAGAGCGATCATCCCTTCGGCGTAGAGCGGAAAATCAAGCCAGTATCGGCGTGCCTGACCCATGTAGTACTCGAAGGCCTGGAGGCTCTCCGAGGGGATGGGAGAATCGGCGAAGTATCCTCTGGTGTAGAGGTAGTGGATCTGCACCCATCCGAGGTGTCGCTCGTCCAGGTCGACGGCGCGCCGAACCAGCTCGTCGTAGTCGGCCTTGATCTCGCGATCCAGATATGCGATTGCTCTTGAAAGTGCTGTTGCAAGATCAGGGTCCGTCTTCGAATCGAAAATCCCGAGCCTGGCGAGGTGCCCGAAGCCGGCGACGATGTGCTGCGTGATGTAGCGGTTGGGCGGCATCCCGTCGAACCACGGCCAGGCACCCGTGCCGTGCTGTGCCTGAAGCAGCTTCCTGATGGAGGCCTCACGTTCGTTCGCCATTCGGGCGAAGTCGAAGAGGACAGCTATGCGCCGCTTCCGTTCGGCCTCGTCTCGCGCGGCCAGCAGCCACGGCGTCTCCTCGATGACAATCGCCTTCAGCTCCTGGTTCTTTTCGAGATTCGACTGCAGCGCACCCGCTTCCAGCTCCTGCCACGTCTCGAACACCGACTTGATGCGCGGATTCTGCGCTACGATGTGCGTCGCGATGCTGTTGGCATAAAGCCGCGAGAAGATCTGCTCCGAGCATTCGTACGGAAACTCCATCATGTAGGGCAGAGCCTGTACGGCATACCACACCGGATTGGGCGAGTACTCCAGTGTCAGTGCGTGGTGGCGGAGCGTCGACGACCTGTTATCTCTGAGCCGATCGAAGCTGAACGGGTACGTACCCGGGCCGCGAACGGGAAGAGGCAGGGTCTCCGTCACGAGCATCCGGTTCGTTAGCACCGGGACGGGTTTCTGCTCGCCGTCAGACTGCGTCCCGGCGTCCGCGACGACGCGGTAGACCACAGCGTCGACGCCCTCGGGCACACGAATCGACCACCGTAGTCCCTGGGTTCTGCCGGGGGCCAGCGTGAAGACGGCCTCGGGATCTGTGTTCTCAAATAGATTGTCCAGCCGACGCATCGACTCCAGCTCGAAGAGCTCCAATCGGGCCGTCCCTTTGAGCGTGTCGTCAGCCAGACTCTGTACACTGGCCGCGAATCGTAGCCTGTCGCCCTCGCGGAAGAAGCGCGGCGCGTTGGCAGTGATCATCAGATCTTTCCTCGTGACCGTGCTGGCTTCGACGGTGCCCACGCGGAGATCTGTCGTGTGCGCCAGTCCCAGCATCCGCCAGCGCGTAAGCGCCTCCGGGATCGTGAACGAGAAGGAAACGCCACCGTTTTCGTCGGTTCTCAGGTCCGGAAAGAAGAAAGCCGTCTCGTTGAAGTTGGTGCGGACGGGGCCACCCTCGACGGGCGGCGCCTCGGGTTCTTCTGCCGCAGCCGGCTCGGCTTCGTCTTCAGCCGGCGCGCCAGCTTCCATGACGGCATCCGCCATGTCAGCCCTCATCATGGCCGCTTCGGGAGCCCCCATCGCTTTCGTCACGATCGATCTCATCCAGTAGCCGCCGATGTAGCGATCCAGGCCGAACCAGTTCAGCTGATCATAGCTGCGCTGCCGCGCGGACACGCTCCGATTCCAGCCGAGCCCGCTGATGGCAGACCCGTGCGTGGCCCACATGCTGGCCGCGAGCCATCCCAGGCGGGCGTACCGCTGCTGGTACAGGTCAAGCTGCCAGCCGTGCCCCACAAACTGGTCGAGCGACGCATCGTACATGGCCGCGAGGAGCTCCGCAGCGACGGGTTCGCCCTGGGCACCAGCGATCCTGAGTCGCCACTCCTCGTCCTGGCCGGGATACAGCTGGTCGCGGAAGGTCTCGAGCTTGAGAGTCAGCTGCTTGTTCGTGTACGGGACCGTGACCGTCTGCGTGTGGACGATGGCGCGCTCGTGCCGCACGAAAGACACATGGACAGCAAAGTTGCCCCGGTCTTCTTCCTCGATCGGAAATTCGAGCAGCTGCTGAGCATTCGAAAGCGACAACCTCCGGCGTTCGGTGATGACCCCCCGTTTCTCGACTTCGACGAACGCGGTCACGGCCTCGGCAGACGTGCCGACGAGCAGACGCGCCTTTTCTCCCGGCTCTCCGGCAACCGTTAGCGGCACGAACCAGTCGAGCGTCGGCATGGGGGGCGCTTTCGCCTTCGAGGAGAAGAGTGTGACACGCCGCTCGGTGCGCACTTCACGACCACGGGCGTCCGTGGCGTAGGCCTCCACCCGGTAGACTCCCGGTCTCCACTGCTCAAGTCCCTCCAGCGGTACGGCTGCCGATGTTTTCGTGTCGAAACTCGCGTCGAGCACCTCCTCCGCGACTTCCCTCGAGGACGGGTCGTCCTCATTCGCGTACGGATCCATCGGGAAAAGCCTGTTGTGATCGCGCCTCGAAATGACCGGCCGGTCCACGCGCGCCCACATTCTCTCGCGCAGGAGTGACCCCGGGGGCTCCAGGCGACTCACTACTACCCGACCCCGGGCCGGGGTATGAGTGCCGTCTGCATTCTCGCTGATAATCTTCAGGGCAACTGCAGCCTCGCGCTCCCAGTACTCGGGCGTCTCGACGCCGAGAAAGAGCGACGTGTAACCGACACGAACGGCGATGCTGCCGGAGCGCGTTTCGCCGGCAAGGTCCGTCACGTCGGCTCTCACCCTGTACCGGAATACCGGGTTCGACTCGGCGGGCACCTCATCGCCCGGCCGGGCGGCGAAAGTCACGGTGAACTCGCCGTTTTCGTCCGTCGAAGCTACTCCCGCGGCGATCTCAGCCTCGGGCTGCGGCGGATATATGCTCCACCAGTACTGCCACGGACGAAAGACGGGGGTCCGGGTGACCCGGTAGCGGACTTCCGACCCGTCGACCGGGACTCCGGTGAACGCGCGGGCCGAACCCTTGACCGTTACCTGCTGGCCCAGCTCGACCTCTCCCTCGAGGGGGTCAAACGTGACCTCAAAGCGAGGGCGCTTGTACTCTTCGACGGAGAAATCCTGCGCGCCGTTCGAATCGCGGATCAGCATACGGCCGGTGCCGGCTCCCGTCGGTACCTCGAAGCTGCCGCTGACCGTGCCATATTCGTTCGCCCTGAGGTCGAGCGCTGCCAGCTCACGCCGGTTGGGGTCGAGCAGACTTACGGTCGTCCGGGCGCCGGGCCGGATCTCGTGGCGCTCCCCCTCCTGCCGAAGGAGGATACCCTTGAAGTAGAGTGTCTGGCCGGGACGGTAGATGGCCCGGTCGGTAAAGAAGCGGGTGACGTTCCGAGCGGTCGATCGGGGTTCGCGACCCCATCGGTGCCGCCAGTCATGGCTGACGAGTCGGTCTCTGCCTCGCTCGACGGTCACGAAGAACGAGCCGCCGTTAAGGTTGACGAGCTCGGCGAGGCCATCGGCATTCGTCAGAAAAGAACCGACACGCTTCGGACGGCGCACGCGATCCGAATACTCCGTATCCCAGAGTACCACCTTGGCCTGGCCGACCGGCTTTCCGGACTCCCGCTCCACGACGCGCACCTGCATCGACGGCCCTGGGTCGCGGCGCTCCAGCAGACCGAGCTCCGACACGGCGAAGAACACAATACCTCTTGCCTGGCCTTCCTCGCGAAACTCCGGATGACTTCCCACCAGCAGCGCGTAGAGCCCGGTGCTTATCGAGGGGAGCAGCAGCTCGGTGGAGTGGCTCTGATAGTCGCCGTCGCCCGGTAGATCAAAAACACCGCTGATAGCACGATCGCGCCCGATAATCTCCGCGACAAGCTTCTCCCGTTCCTCCCCGTATTGGAACGGCGCCCCGAGCATCTCCTCCATGGAGACCCGAACCACGGCGAAGTGAACCTTCTCGACGTTTCGATACGCGAGGCGGACCTTGAACGGACGGCTCGGAGCCACCACGTCCTCGACCGTGAACTGCGCAGACTTCTCCTCTATCGATGCCTGAAGGGCGGCGCACTGATCGGCCCCGAACGAATTTGGAAACCGGCGAAGAGCCTCCGAGCACAGCTCGTGCGCCTGCTTCATCCGCCACTTGAAGCGGTCAGATGTCAGGGGATCATATCGGTGCCCCTCCGAAGCAAGCACCGAGGCCAGGGCATGCGTGACCGAGGTTCCGGCGGGATGCCCCTCGTACCTCTGCTGCATTTCGCGCAGCCTTGCCGTGTAGGCCGAGTCACGATCCGCGACGCGACTCGAGGATCGCACGAAGGCAAGACGCGCGAGGTCAACCGCAACGAGTGCGTCCGGGTCGGCATCACCGAGATGGAAACGGACAAGGTCCTGATAGAGTCGTATCGCGAGGTACTCCGTGGACAGCGTATCCGGGCTCGTGATTTCCATTCCCGCGAAGCCTTCGGCGGTACCCATGTACCTGGGATCTTCGAAGGGGAACGGTTCCCTCGGCTCCGCGAGGCCGGTTTCGGAGTTCTGGAAGACCTCCAGTGCACGAAACGCGAGGAAGTCGTAGAGCGTCGGGCGGAGCCTGCGGTCTCTGCCTTTGATCTCGAGAAGCGCGGAGAATTTGTCGACCGATGTCGCCTTGAGGGCGTCGCTGCGAGCGAGCGACCTGCCATACTCGCGAACCGCTTCCCGAACCAGCTGCCTGGCGTCCCACGTCTTGATGTCTGCTTCGTCGAGTCCGACGGCCGCCGTTCGATCCATCAGCTCGTAGCGGCGGGCCTGGTAGTAGCGCCAGTAGAGCTCCGCCAGGATCGAATGGAGGACCGACCTGCCCTCGACGGAAAGTCCGTCGACTTCGGCCGTGAGGTCGCGCACGATCTGGTTGATCTCGTCCTCCTCGAGTGCGGCCACGTATTTCGATCGATGCATGAGCGCCTTGAGAAGCTGGGGCTCATTCTGATCGTCCCGAGCTCTCGAGATAATCCGCTCTACGACGTCCCATGCTGATCTGGGGAGGCCGCGTCCTTCGAGGGAGTCCACCCTGGCCCACAGTTCTCTATAGTCGTCGGCTGTCGTCATGGATGTCCGCGGTTGTATAGCGAGTCCGGCGAAGAGTGCCAGAAGGATGAACGCTGGGCCCGTGATCTTCATGGCCGAAGGCTGCTGACGGCAGCCGGAAAGAGAGACTTGTCTTTGCGAGTTCCGTCGGGCTGAAAACACCGTGCAGAACCGGGGAAGTAAGAAACGACCCGTATCCCCGTATCACAACGATCGACCCGTCGTGGCTATTGTGTGAGCCCTTCGATGGCGGCGGCTCTACCCTGATGGGACAGACGTCTTCGCGAGCTCGTCGAGATGAAGTGATCGGCGATATGCCGCCTGCTTGCCAGCCTCGAAGTTCAGCACTTCTACCGTCTCGTCGTACAGCTGGCGCGCGCGCTCGGGCCCGTCTGCGATACACAGTACGCCCAGCTTTCCGTACTCGGACAGCGCTCCCACGAGGTGAAAGACCACGCCCTGGTGCGTCCCACCGTGGAAGTGCAAGTCGTGCTCGACGGCGATGTCAATGAGGTCGGCCGGTGTGAGACCGCGGTAGTCTTCGCTTACTAGGTTGTCCGAGGCGTAGTAGTACCGCTCGCGGCCGGTCGGTGTCAGATAGAGGCCGGTGTCGGCCTGATATCTCCCGTCGGTAAGGAACTGAAGCATCAGGAACGGATGCGTCGTGCCTCCCTTGCGGAGGTTGATTTCGATGGCGTAGTGCTTCCAGTCGTCACCGTCCCGAACGGATATGAAATCGACGCTGTACCGGCCCGCCACTCCGTACGCCTTCAGTGTCTGCGAAACCCTGACGCCGATCCTCTGGACATCCAATCGATACTCGGGGTCTGCAGGGAACGCGCAGCCGAGGAAGATCTGTCCGGAGTCCCCGCCCAGTACCTGATCGTGGGTCGAGATAACGGACGTAGCGCCGACGGGGTCGATGCGGCACTGAACCGATGGCGAGCGTTTGCTTTCGCCGTCGATCCAGCATTCCACGATACCCCCCATCTCTTCGAACTTGGAGAGGTAGTGGGGCCAGGACTCCCCGATCGCCTCGAAGCGCGTCCTGCGCGGCAGCTCCTCGTTGACCCAGGACAGGAGCCCCGACTTCGGTGCGTCCTCGAGCCAGAAGGTGGCGTTCCCCTCTCCGGAGAATCCCTCGTCGAGCTTGATCACGACTCGCCGCAGATCGGGGTGGCGCTGCTTCAGGTCGGTGATGGCGAGTGCCAGGTCCTGGCGGGTGCTCAGGTCTTCGAAGCCGTCGGGCATGAGGATGCCCCCGTCGCGGAAGATCTTGCGGCTTCCGCTTTTCGAGCCGAGCCAACAGAGGTCAGGGTCGCAGGCGTAGAGCGGGACGCCCAGGCGAACCGCGAGGGTGCGCTCCAGTGCCGTGGCGTTGAAGCACGTAATGTGCGCGGTCTCGATGTCCGGGACCGCTCGCTGGATTCGCTGGAGGAGCTTGGGTCGCTCCAGGATCTTCTGCGTAAGGGGCTTGCCGGACGCGTCGAAGCAGCTCAGCAGTGTGAGCCGGCTACGGGCGTGGCTCGCGGGGATGCCCGGGAGAAGGTTGAGGTAGTAGTCGATGATTGTGGGCGCGATCGGCTCGCTCGTCACATATATGAGGCGCGTAGTCGGCAGACGAAGGAGCATCAGCATAAACAGCATTCGCTCCTCGTAGTGGTGCACGCCGGAGATGCGGCTCAGCACCTCCGAATCCATCGAGAGGCTCGGGATCACCACGATCGAGCGGGGCTCCCGCGGGTCCGGGAAGACCTTCTCCCACAGCAGGGCGAGCCGCTTCTGCAGATGCTGAAAGCTCTCCAGTTCTTCGGACGATCCCGGCTCGGGAAACCGTGCCCACGGGTCGTCTCGAAGCTCCGGACGAAGCTGCCGTAGTTCTGATAGGTGGAGCATGGCGCGCCTCCTTTCGCCGACTCCGTCAACTAACGATGCGACTCCCCTACGGCCTGAGGAAGGGGGGAATCCCCCACAAGATTGTGGGGCAGGCCCCTACGCCCGTTTCTCGTCTTGTCTGTCGACAACACTCGTTGGGAGGATTATACGGCCCGCGGAATAAAACGGCACGTCGGGTCGCGGCATCAATCGTGGCCATAGACCCCACTATCGGGTCTGAAGGCGAACCATGCGAACGAGAAGTAATTGGCGTGGCGTACGGGCCGAAGAGCAGCGCCCGTCAGTGGCCCGTCCGTGGCGCGCCCTGTGGCGTCCCAGGTGCTTCCCGTCTCCCGATCGCGGACAGCCTCCTCGCTCGCGGCGAACGTGAGGGTCCGGTCCCCAACTCGCCTGTCAAACACTCCTGTCGTACCGATGATCTCCGCCTCACGGATTACCCGGTCGCCGAGCGCCGTCACGGCACCGTCGACGTGCATCACCAGCAACGGGATGCCGCCAAACTCGTCGTTGATCACACGCTGATCGCGCGTAACCGAATGCGGATACGCCACATGTTCTTTGCCGATCGTAACACCCACCACTTTCTCCATTGGTGGCAGGCGGTCGTCGAAGTCGCCGCGGTACAGGAAGGGCCGATCATCGATATCGTCGTACCCGCTGTAAGGATTTGTGCCGTAGTCCCGGCGGTGGCCTGTGTCGCGCGAGAGAACCTTCCCCGTCGGGAATCTCGCCGTGAACTGCTCGAACGACACGATCTGTGCGGGTACAGGCTCGAGCGAGGTCCCGGTCAGGTCGCCCACAATCGCCTCGCCACCGATCTGCTGCCACAGGGACTCTGTTTGTCGATCGTACATGATCAGATCCGAGTGGCGCAGCATCCCCGAGACCCCGAAGTCGAGTAACCGCCCGTCCACCTCTCGGGAGTATGCGATCGCGCTGTAACAGAGCGGACAGAACGTCACGACGACCGGCTTGCCGTCCACAACATCGTTTACGATCTCGTGGTACGTCATGATCTGCAACGGGTAGGCGCGTGCATCATCGCTGAGGCTCAATAGGATGACGGGCTCGCGTGCCGCCAGCCAGGACGACGCCTCCGCGCTCGAGACAAAACCGGGCCGATCGATCGGTGGGATTCCGTCCTTCGGCACGCCGCCCGACACGATCTCGGCCAGATCCACGGACCGCTTCTCCCAGTTCGTCTTCCAGCCGGACGGGTAGACCGACTGCCCAACACAGTCTATGGCTTGCATCGCGAGCACGGCTGTCAGGCCTAACACGAAATAACAGGATCGGAGCTGCCTGGCCATCGTTTTCCCTTTCCGACGTCTGGTGGAGGTATCGAATTCGTTGACCGCAACGTTGATCCGTTACGGCATTCCGACCGAAGAAAAGCGGCTCAAGCCGTAACGGTAGCCACGGATCCTCGACAAAGGGCCCAGAATCCAGGATATTTAGGCTCAGCACACACCAACAAAGCTCAGAGAGGCTTGCAATGAACTTTCTCAGTCCGCTCGCACCGCACGCCCACTGGTTCCTCCGTCTGTCAGTGGCCAGCGTCTTCCTCTATCACGGGTTGACGAAGTTTCCCAATCTGGAGGGGGTATCGGGCATGCTTGGATTTCCCGTGGCCCTGGTGGTGGTTCTCGCGCTCGTTGAGACGGTGGCCGGCGTGCTGATACTGCTGGGGGGCGTCTCCAAGGACTGGATGACCCGTCTGGCGGGTCTCATCTTCGTCGTCATCATGATCGGCGCCATCTTCAAGGTGCATCTGTCGCACGGATGGAACTCGATAGGCAATCTGGGGATGGAGTTTCAGGTGACGCTGCTGACGATCGGACTCTACTTTGCTGCCCGTGGCAACAACGGAGCGAACGGAGCGACGCCTGCTCCGGCGGAGTAGCATACTCGCAAGGCGGTCACAAGGGGGTCTCCCGCACGGGAGGCCCTTTCTTGATAGTCAGCAGCGCTGCCCCGTAAACCCCCATCTGTTGGGGGAAGTTAGCCGACTACGGCGAGTCAACTAAATCACGACCCGCTGAACGGGGATCGAGCGGCCTCGCCAGCAGAACCTCCGGTCCAGTTCCAGCAACCGGGCTAAAGGTGCGCGACCACCTTGTCACCCACAAGCCGGCCGACGTTCAGGCATGCGGTGGCCGCCGGCGACGCTGCGCTGCAAACGTTGACGAAGCGCCGACTCTCCAATATCAGGAAATCATCCACCATCGATCCGTCGTCGCGAACACCCTGGGCTCGAACTCCTGACGACGCCGGCAACAGATCGCTCGCCTGCACCTCCGGAATCAGACGGCGCAGCCCCCGCAGGTAGAACCTCTTGCTGAGCGACTGCCACATCTCACGGATACCGGTCCGCCAGTGCTGAACGGCAAGCCTGTGGAAGCCCCGGTATGCAAGCACCTCAGTCAGCTCGCGGAAATCGAAGTCTGCAAAACGATAGCCCTCTCGCGCAAAAGCCATCACCGCACTGGGGCCGCACTCGACGCGCCCGTCAAACATTCTCGTGAAATGAACACCGAGAAACGGATACGCAGGATCCGGGACCGGGTAGATCAGGTTGCGGCAGAGATGCCGGGCGCCCTCGACCAACTCATAGTACTCGCCCCTGAATGGCACGATTCGCATGCCCGGCTCGGCGCCCGCCATCCGGGCAATCTTGTCGGAGTACAGACCCGCGCAGTTGGCCACGACCCGTGCTCGAATGTCACCGCTGGTGGTGGCAACGGTAACGGCCCCATCATCTTCATGGATTCCGACCACCTTCGAGCTCGTTCGCACGTCGCCACCAGCCGTCTGGACTAGTTCGGCGAGCTTTTGCGAAACGCCGACGAAATCGACGATGCCCGCGTCCGGGACATGGATCGCAGATATTCCGGCGCAATGTGGCTCTATCTCACGCAGTCGGTCGGAACCGATGGGCTCGCACGCGACACCATTCTCCCGGCCCCTGCGCAAGATCTCGTTCAGCTGCGGAAGCTCCCTCTCCTCCACAGCGACGATCACTTTCCCGCACACATCGTGAACTACACTGTGATCCTCACAGAACCGGACCAGCGCCTCACGGCCGAGGCGACAGTTCTCCGCCTTCAGTGACCCCGGACGGTAGTAGATCCCGGAATGAATGACGCCTGAGTTGCGGCCCGTCTGGTGACGGGCGACTTCTGGCTCTTTTTCGATGACGACGACCGCCCGACCCGGCACTTCAGTCACGAGGTGGTAGGCCGTCGCGAGCCCGACAATCCCCCCGCCAATGATCGCTACGTCGTAGTTCATGGTACCTCCCGGTCGCCCATCTAACGGTGGCGACATACTACTCCTAACATGACGAACTTGTGAAGCGGATTTACAGAGAAACCGAATAACGGCGAAGGCTCGCGATATCGGTTCAGTCAGCCGTTGCTTGTTGACAAGAGGACGGACGAGCGTACATTGCGAAGCGAGAACGGCAAACGTGGAAGTGCTCCCGATAGTCAGACAGCCGAAGGGAAGCAGATTCTGAGCTCACATGAGAGACGACGCCAGGGCTGGATCACCGATAATACCCACGATACGGTATCGAGACGCATTGGCAGCGATCGACTGGCTCTGCAGGGCCTTCGGCTTCGAGAGACACCTCGTGGTTCCGGGAGAGAACGGAACGATATCCCATGCACAACTAACGTTCGGGAACGGCATGATCATGTTGGGTTCAGCTCGCGCGGATGATTTCGGCAAGATTCAGATGCCGCTGACGGATCTCTCATCACCCGTGAGCCAGAGTGCCTATGTCATAGTGGAGGATGTGGATGGGCACTACGAGCGTGCCGCTGGAGAAGGCGCGATCATCGTGTCCGAGCCTGAAGACCAGCACTACGGGGGAAGGCTCTACTTATGCAGGGATCCCGAGGGCAATCTCTGGAGCTTCGGCAGCTACAATCCATGGAGTGCCGACTAGCATCAGCGGCAGGCTGGCCGTGACACGCCCGGACGCTCCGGTCCAATCGCCTGCCTCGATCGATCGACGCCAGGCTGTGGATGAACACTGGCACAGCTATGACGACCCGACACCGTCTCGCGCTACTCCGATCATCGCATCCACGAATCGGTCGAGCTCCTCGAGCGTCGTGTACACGTTCGGTGTGACCCGGATACCCTCAAACTCGGGATGCTTGATGGGCGTCACGATGATCCGGTGGCCCTGCCACAGGTGACTCGCCAGATCGGCCGGATCGACACCCTGGATCTGCACGGTCGCCACCC
>JBFGEP010000036.1:0-11953 GCA_041580055.1 Rhodothermales bacterium
CAATACCAACTACGCACAGGGTGGAATCGCGGCGGTCCTTGATGGAACCGACTCCTTTGAGAGCCACGTCAACGATACGCTGGTCGCAGGCGCCGGACTCTGCGATCGGGAGATTGTCGAGATCGTGGTTAGAGAGGGCCCCGATCGGGTCAAGGAGCTTATAGCCCTCGGCGCGGAGTTCTCGCGGCAGAACGGCAAGCTGCACTTTGGCCGAGAGGGAGGACACTCGGCCAACCGCATTGTTCACGCGGCGGACACCACCGGCAAGGAGGTTGAGGATACGCTCCTTCGCCGGATCCACGAGCACCCGAACATTCAGCTCTTCGAGTACCACTTTGCGGTGGAGCTGATCACCGAACATCACCTGGGGCAGCACGTCAGCCGGCTCCGGACGGACATGCATTGTTTCGGTGCTTACGTGCTGGACGAAAAGGCCGATCGGGTCCTCACCGTACTGGCCAAGTCGACGCTCCTCGCCACGGGTGGCTCCGGCAGAGTTTACCTGCACTCGACGAATCCGGCGATCGCCACCGGCGACGGTGTGGCGATGGCGTACCGGGCGAAGGTGCGACTGGAAAACATGGAGTTCGTTCAGTTTCATCCGACCAGTCTCTATCACCCCGAGGCCGACTCCTTCCTGATTTCAGAGGCCGTTCGCGGTGAGGGCGCGATCCTGCTGAACCTGGACGGCGACCGATTCATGCCCGAGTACGACGAGCGGGCGGAGCTTGCACCTCGCGATATCGTGGCTCGCGCGATCGACGACCAGCTCAAGCGCCGCGGGGACCGGCACGTCTACCTCGACATCTCTCATCGTCCGCCAGAGTTCGTGCGAGATTACTTCCCGCATATCTATGAAACCTGTGCCGGGTTTGGCATCGACATCACGCGCGACCCGATCCCCGTCGTGCCGGCAGCACACTACCAGTGCGGCGGAGTCCAGACCGACGCGTTTGCGCGGACGACGATTGCCGGATTGTTCGCCTGCGGCGAGGTCGCCTGCACCGGGCTTCACGGCGCCAACCGACTCGCCTCGAACTCCCTTCTCGAGGCCCTGGTGTTCAGCCATCGGGCCGTCGAAAAGGCCGTGAAGTATGCGGCGCAGGCATCGTGGTCTGAGGAAGTACCGGACTGGGACGACAGCGGAACGGCGCATCCCGACCAGTGGGTGCTCATCTCTCACAATCGTGACGAACTCCGCCGCGTGATGTGGGACTATGTTGGCATCGTGCGTTCCATGCTGCGACTGGAACGGGCCGGACGTCGAACCAAGCTGCTCTACGAGGAGACCGAAGCCTTCTATCGTCGGTCGCGTGTTTCGGCCGGCCTGTGCGAGCTTCGCAACATGATTGCCGTTGCCTATCTCATCATCCGGAGTGCCCAGATGCGCCGGGAGAGCCGCGGGCTGCACTACATGGTGGACTACCCGGAAAAAGACCCGTCAGAGAAACGGCCTACGCTCGTGTGATCGCGTCGAAAGGGCGGTTGCCTCCGCCGCCCCCGCAGTCGGGTGAAACCTATCTCCAGGACGGTGGTTTTAGACGGCGATGCGCAGTTTGCGCTGCGGCGGGCCTGAAACGTATATTTCTAGCCTGTTGAGGGGGGGCGATTGTAGTGCAGCCGCCCTTTTTTGTTGGCGTGTTCGCGTGTGAACGCCCGGCCCTTCAAGGATCGGGCGTTTTTTGCAGACGAGCACGGTGAAATGGTGAAAGCGGATGCCGGTGACGGTATCAGATAGTATTTCGGAACGAGTTCGCGAGATCGCCGAAGAGGTGGTTCGGGACCCGCTGTACGTCGTTGAGGTCAACGTCCGCGGCCAGAGAGGCTCGCGGGTCGTGGAGGTCTTCGTCGATTCCGACGAGGTCCTTTCCGTCGAAGATCTCGCGTCGGCGAGTCGCGAGATCGGCTTTGTGCTGGAGACCGCGGACGTCATCGACGGGAAATACAATCTCAACGTGTCGTCGCCGGGAGCGGACAGGCCGCTGACCACGCCCCGCCATTTCATCAAGAACGTCGGCCGTGAGGTGACAGTACGGCGGTCGGAGCCGGGCAGCCGGCTTCTGACCGGAACGCTGGCAGCCGCGGACGAGGAAGCTTTTGAGATTCGGTTCAAGAACGAAGAAACGAAACGCATTGCATACGACGACGCGAAGGAGGTCCGTGTCGCGCTCCCCTGGTAGGGCGGACATGCTTCAACCGTCGCATGCGAACGAAAGGCTAGCATATGCAGAGTAGCGGACTGGTTTCCTCTTTCGCCGAGATTGCGAGAGAGAAAGGTATTGACAGGGACATGCTCCAGCTCATCATGGAGGATGTCTTCCGCGCTATGATCCGTAAGCGCTACGGCGCAGACGACGCGTTCGAGATTATCATCAACCCGGACCACGGCGATATCCAGATACTGCATATCCGCGAGGTTATCCCGAACATGGACCTCGAGGATCCGGTGACGCAGATCGAGGCCAAGGACGCCGTCGCGTTAGACGAGGATTTTGAGATTGGCGATGAAGTGGCGAGTGAGGTCAATATCACCGACTTCGGCAGGAGAGCCGTGATGATGGCCCGGCAGACGTTCAGTCAGCGTATACGGGACATCGAGAAAGAGAACGTCTTCTATCGATACTCCGACCTGGTTGGCGAGATTGTTGTCGGCGAAGTCTATCAGACGCGGCGCCGGGAAGTCCTCGTGATTCATGACAAGGTGGAGCTGGTGCTGCCGCGCGAGGAGCAGATCTACAAGGATCGTTACCGCAAGGGCGACATGCTCAGGGCCGTGATCAAGGAAGTCCGGCGCGATGCGGGCAATAACCCGCAAGTGATCATCAGTCGCGCGGCGCCGCTGTTCATGGAGCGGTTGTTCGAGCTTGAGGTGCCGGAGATTGACGAAGGCATCGTCGAGATCAAGAGGATCGTACGTGAGCCGGGCGATCGAGCGAAGGTGGCCGTGATCAGCCATGACGAGAGGATCGATCCGGTCGGTGCCTGCGTCGGAATGAAAGGCTCCAGGATCCATGCCGTTGTGCGGGAGCTTGCCAACGAGAACATCGACGTGCTCGAGTTCAACGAGGACCCGCACAAGTTGATTTCGTCTGCGCTATCGCCGGCGAAGCCACTGTCGGTTTCCATCAATGAGGAGCTTGTGCCTCCCCGTGCGAAGGTCGTCGTGAATGCCGACGAAGTCAGCAAGGCCATCGGTCGAGGTGGAATCAACATTCGCCTCGCGTCAGCCCTGACGGGCTACGAAATCGACGTGTACCGGGAAATCTCGGCTGACGAGGAGGACGTCGACATCGACGAGTTTGCCGACGAGCTGAACGAAGAGACGCTGCAGCGCCTCCGGGACATCGGATGTGATTCCGCCAAAGCCGTGCTGGAGCTGTCGAAAGAGGAGTTGATGCGTCGGGCGGTACTGGACGAGCAGTTGGCCGAGCACATCCTTGCCGTGATCCGCGCCGAGTTCGCGGATGAGGAGGAAGAAGAAGAATTTGAGGCCTAAACGAGACGCCACCCGATCGGAGCGTCCTACACCACAGCATGCCGACTGAGTCAAAGTTCAAAAAGAAGCGACTGTTCAAGGTCTCGCGAGAGCTGAACGTGTCGGTTGACACGATCGTTCAGGACCTGAAGTCGGCCGGCTTCGGCAAGGCGCTGGCCGGCAAGGGACTCAACGCAGCCATCACCGAGGAGGAAGCCTACGCCTTCCTGCTGGAGACGTATGCCGAGGACAGAGAGACGGCTGCCCGCGTCGCGCGCAAGAGACAGCAGCGAGAGGTGGAGGAGGGCGAGATCGTGGAGGACTCGGATCTCGTGACCGCCATCGGGGACGAGATCGCGGAGGCTGTCGAGGAGGTGGCCGAGGCCGTCGAGGAGCCCGCTCCCGAAGAGGTCGCGACTCCGGACGCAGTCGAAACTGAGACGCAAGAGGCGCCAGAAGAGGAGGCGGAACCCGAACCCGTCGCCGAAGCGGAGCCCGAGACAGCCGATGTGGAGCCCTCTGAGGAAACGCCTGTCGTCGAGGTCGCCGAATCACTTGAGCCGCTGACGGCGGAAGCTGTTCTCGGCGATACCGACGATGACGAGGGCGATGAGGAGGACGACGATACAATCTCTGCCGGCCGGTACAAGCTGGCGGGTACGAAGGTCCTTGGCAAGATGGAGCTCCCGGACGAGGCGACGACCGCAGAGGGCAAACGCAAACGGAAAAGAAAACGAAAGAAGACCACCCCGGCCGAGAAGGAGTCGGTCAAGGTCTGGGATACCGATGCGGATGGCACCAAGCGCAAGAAGAAGGCCCGCAAGCGCGGCGCGGCAGTCGATGAGGCGGAGGTCGAGCAGACGCTTCAGGAGACGCTTCGCGAGCTGGAGCAAGGCGCTTCGCGCGTTCGCCAGCGTCGCCGTCGACAGAGGCGGGAGCAGCACGCCGCGGAGCGTGAGCGCGAGCTGGCCCAGCTGCAGGAGGAAGCCGGTATCCTCCGTGTCACCGAGTATGTATCCACGGGCGAGCTCGCGAACCTGATGGATGTCCCCGTCACGGATGTGATCAAGACCCTCTTCGGTGCGGGAATGATGGTCTCCATCAACCAGCGCCTCGACGCGGATACCATCACGTTCGTAGCCGACGAATACGGCTACGAGCTCGAATTTATCAAGGAGTTCGCTGCGGACGACATAGAGGTTGAGCAGGACGCGCCGGAAGACCTGACGGCTCGTGCCCCCGTGGTCACGGTGATGGGGCACGTCGACCACGGCAAGACCTCGCTGCTTGACTTGATTCGAAGCGCGAACGTCGTCGCCGGCGAGGCCGGTGGTATCACGCAGCACATCGGGGCCTATCACGTTGAACTCAAGAACGACCGGCGGATCACGTTCCTCGATACTCCGGGTCACGAGGCGTTCACGGCCATGCGGGCGCGCGGCGCGAAAGTCACCGACCTGGTGATTCTCGTCGTGGCGGCAGACGACTCGGTGAAGCCCCAGACGATCGAGGCTATCAACCATGCCCGGGCGGCCGAGGTGCCGATCGTCGTTGCGATCAACAAGATCGACAAGCCCGACGCCAACACGCAGAAGGTCATGCAGGAGCTCGCCGACCAGAATGTGCTGGTCGAGCCATACGGCGGCAAGGTCCAGTGTGCGATGGTGTCGGCGAAGACAGGCGAAGGCGTCGACGACCTCCTGGATAAGGTCCTTCTCGAGGCCGAGCTGCTTGAGTCCAAGGCCAATTCGGACCGAAATGCGATCGGAACTGTGATCGAGAGCCGGAAGGACAAGGGTCGCGGAGTGGTGGCTACGATTCTTGTACAGAACGGTACGTTGCGGGTCGGCGATACATTCGTGGCCGGTGTTCACAGCGGCCGTGTTCGAGCCATGTTCGACGAGCGCGAGAACCGGGTTGAGGCCGTCGGACCGGCGAAGCCGGCGCTGGTGCTCGGATTCGACGGCTCGCCCGAAGTCGGCGACCAGTTTGTGGTGCTCGACGATGAGCGCGAGGCGAGAGACATCGCTCAGCGCCGGCATCAGATTCAGCGGGAACAGTCGCTCCGGCAAAGGAAGCATATCACCCTCGACGAGATCGGGCGCCGGCTCGCGCTGGGAGACTTCCAGGAGTTGAACCTCATTGTCAAGGCTGACGTGGGTGGGTCCGTTGAGGCTCTCTCTGACTCGCTGCTCAAGCTCTCGACCGAGGAGATCGCCGTCAACATCATTCACACCGGTGTTGGCGCCATCACTGAGAGCGACGTGCACCTCGCTTCGGCCTCAGACGCGGTCATCATCGGGTTCCAGGTCCGGCCGATTTCCACGGCTCGCCAGCTGGCAGAGAGAGAGGAGATCGATATCCGAACGTATTCCATCATCTACGATGCGATCTCAAACGTCCGAGACGCGCTCGAGGGCATGCTGTCGCCGGAGAAGAGCGAGCGCACTCTTGGCTCCGCCGAGGTCCGCGAGACCTTCAAAGTCCCGAAGATCGGCACGGTCGCGGGATGCCTCGTCAGTGAGGGGAGAATCAAGCGGAGCGATCGTGTACGCTTGATCCGGGACGGCGTGGTGATCTACGAAGGCAACCTGGCGTCGCTGAAGCGCTTCAAGGAGGATGTCCGAGAAGTCCAGAGCGGCTTTGAGTGCGGCATCGGAATGGAGAACTACGACGATATCAAGGTCGGTGACCAGTTCGAGGCGTTCGAGATCGTCGAAACGGCCCGCAAGCTGGAGGTGTAGGAGCCTCCGCCCGCTGCCGACGAACGAGGTTGTCTGATATGAGTCTTCGCACGGAGCGCGTCGCACGGCTGGTACAGAAGGAGGTGGCAGACCTCCTCAATTCCTCCTTTTCGGAGCAAATCGGACCCATGCTCACGGTTACGGGTGCCCGAGTCACTCGAGATCTGTCGATCGCCTATGTGTACTTCAGTGTCCTGGGTTCATCCGACGAAGAACGACAGGCGACGTTGAGGCGCCTCGAGGATCTCACACCCCAGGTACGGACCGCCCTTGCCCGACGCATTCGGAACCAGGTGCGGAAAATTCCGGAGCTTCGATTCTTTCTCGACGAAACCCAGCAGACGGCGGAGCGCATCGAAGGCCTCTTCGATCAGATCCGGGCGGAGCGAGACTCTCGCAGCGGCGACAGCTGACCGCATGAAGGTTACCGAAACCCACGCTCAATGCCTTGAAGCGGTTGTCGGCTGCGCGAACGCCACCGACGATGTCTCGAACTCGGTCGTCCTTGTCGACAAACCCGCAGGGTGGACGTCCTTCGAGGTAATCCGCTGGCTTCGACGCAGGGCCGCGACTCGAAAAGTCGGCCACGCCGGCACACTGGACCCCATGGCGACAGGGCTCCTCGTATGTATGACCGGGCGCTGCACCAAACTCGCGAGAGTGTTCCGTGAGATGGAGAAGGAGTATGAGGGCACGCTTCGCCTCGGCCAGACGACCCCATCCTTCGACGCCGATACGGCCGTCGACCGGTCTGTCCCCGCGGATCATGTGACGAGGTCTGATGTGGAGGCAGCGGCCCACCGGTTTCGCGGCGAGCTTGTGCAGCAGACACCGCCGTTCTCGGCGGTCAAGGTTCGGGGAGAGCGACTCCACAGACGAGCCCGAAGGGGAGACCTGCGCCCCGGCCCTCCCAGAGTGGTTACCGTTTCCGAGTTCGAAATCCTCGCTGCGGACGGATGTGACGTGAGCTTTCGGCTGGTGTGCTCCAAGGGAACGTATGTCCGCGCACTCGTCCAAGATCTGGGTCAGAAGCTGGGCGTCGGCGCTCACCTTGTTCAGCTGAGACGAGTCCGCATCGGTGAGTATCGTGTGTCGGAGGCCATCAGGATTGAGGAGGCCGCCGACGGGCTCGCGTCCAATAGATTCGGTGGGGAATACGATGCGGGTTGAGCAGTACCCACAGAGCACCACTCGTGAGCCTCACTCGGTGGTTGCTGTCGGCGTTTTCGACGGCGTCCATGTGGGCCACCAGTCAATTCTCGAACGGGTGCTGCAGCGTGCCGAGGCCATCGACGGGGTTTCTACGGTCGTCACGTTCGACCCGCATCCGAAAGAGGTCGTGTCCGGCGAGATCGTGCCTCTCCTCACGACCGTTCGTGAGCGCACCCGGCTGCTTGGAGAGGCCGGCATTGATCGGACGGTCGTGGTCTCATTCGACGCTGCGTTCTCGAAGCTCTCACCTGAGGCGTTTGTCCGCGAGGTACTCGTTCGCAGGATTGGCGTGACAGAGCTCGTGATCGGCTACGATCACGGGTTTGGAAGCGGCCGTCGAGGCGACGTCGCACTGCTGCGGACTCTGGCTCCGGAGCTGGGCTTCGGCGTCCACGAGATGGAGGCGCGTATTACGGACCATACTCCGGTCTCGTCGTCGACCATTCGGGAAGCACTGGTCGTCCGCGGCGATGTGCAGGGTGTGATCGAGATGCTGGGTCGCCGATACTCGCTCAGCGGAGAGGTGATAAAGGGAGACGGCAGAGGCCGCCTCATCGGGTATCCCACCGCGAACCTGCTCACTGGCGTGAGGCGGAAGCTGGTTCCGCAGCGGGGCGTCTACGCCGTCATGGCCCGCATCGACAACGGCTCGGACTGGCTTGGAGGGATGATGAACATCGGCTTCAGGCCCACATTTGACGGGGCTGGCCTTCGGCTCGAGGTGCACCTGCTGGACGTCGACAGAGCGCTCTACGGGAGCACGCTTCAACTAGAATTCGTCGAAAGAATACGGGATGAGAGGAAATTTGAAGGCGTGGACGCTCTTCGGGCGCAACTTAAGGAGGACGAGGTGCGTTGTAGGCGGGCGCTGTCAATTTCAAGCGCGTTTTGAGGTTTGCCGAGCAGGCATACGTGCCGGGATTCCGGGCGTTGTCTTCTTTAGCATGGTATCAATCTAAAGAGGATTCTGTCGTGATTGCGAAAGAAGCGAAGCAGGAGCTTGTCAGCTCCTATGGAAAGAACGGGAAGGATACGGGTTCGGCGGAGGTGCAGATAGCCATCTTCTCGGAGCGGATCAAGTCCCTCACGGACCACCTTCAGCGTCACCCCAAAGACCACTCCACCCGCCGCGGGCTGCTCAAGCTTGTCGGGAAGAGACGTCGACTGCTCAACTACCTGATGCAACGAGACATCAGCCGGTACAGGACAATCATCGAGCAGCTTGGAATACGCAAGTAGATTCTTCGACGGCACTCAGGTGGGTGCCGTCGGCCTTATCCGTCGACCAGGAGCACGCCGGAAATGATGAGGAGGAGAGACCTCCATCCCATTTCGTCCCACCGAATCCGGGTTCGACGCTAACGACCTGATTGGAGAGAGAAGAATGTCGAAAGCCATTATCAAAGAAATCGAAATCGCGCCTGGAAAGGTGATCACCCTGGAGACCGGCCGTCTCGCGAGGCAGGCCAGCGGCGCCGTCGTGACGCGAATTGGAGACACGATGGTGCTGAGCACGGCCGTCGTCACTGACTCGGTCCGCGAGGGACAAAGCTGGTTCCCGCTGACTGTCGACTACCGCGAGAAGTTCTCATCCGCCGGCAAGATTCCGGGCGGCTTCATCAAGCGCGAAGGACGCCCGTCGGACAAAGAGGTGCTTACCTCCCGGCTCGTGGACCGCGCTATCCGGCCCTTGTTTGCGGACGGTTTCTTGAACGAAGTGCAGATCATCTGCTACGTCCTGTCGGCCGACGACGAGAACGACGCCGACGTACTTGCTGCTATCGGGGCGTCCGCCGCGCTCATGCTGGCCGGTGCCCCCTTCGGCGGGCCGATCGCGGAAGTTCGCGTGGGCCGAATCGATGGACGCTACGTCGTGAATCCGACCATTTCAGAGCTCTCGGAGAGCGACATAAACCTCATAGTGGCCGGACGACAGGACGCCATCGTGATGGTTGAGGGCGAGACAAAGGAAGTATCCGAGGATGATGTCCTGGAGGCGCTCGACGTAGCCCACGACGCGATCAAGGCGCTCTGCGAGATTCAGCACGAGCTCGTCCGCGACGCCGGAGCCCCGGCACCGATGGAGTACACGCCGGTCGCGATACGTCAGGATCTCATCGACCGTGTGGCCGCACTTGCAGGGGACCGGATCCGGGATCACATCCGACAGCCGTACAGCAAGGATAATTTCTACGGCGGGATCAGTGATCTCAAGGAGTGGGTCCTGGAGGAGATCCTCGGAAAGAACGATCCCGACTCGGGCCTCGTTCGAGCCGAGGCCACAGCGGAAGGCGACACCGCCGGCGATATCAAGCAGGCGGTCGCGGCGGTCCAGAAGGACCTCATGAGAGAGATGATCCTCAGCGAGGAACGGAGAATCGACGGTCGCAAGCTGAGCGACGTGCGTGCCATCTGGTCCGAGGTCGGATACCTGCCGCGCGTCCACGGGTCGGCGATCTTCACCCGGGGCGAGACTCAGGTGCTGGCGTCGGTAACGCTTGGGACCAAGAAGGATGTCCAACCGGTCGACCAGGTGTTCGACACCACGGACCGGCGCTTCTACCTCCACTACAACTTCCCGCCGTTCTGTACGGGTGAGGCCAAGTTCCTCCGGGGTGCGAGCCGGCGGGAAGTCGGGCACGGCTACCTGGCCGAGCGTGCACTTTCAGGGCAGCTCCCCGCGGAGGATGAATTCCCCTATACCGTTCGCATCAACGCCGACGTGCTTGAGTCGAATGGATCCTCGTCAATGGCATCGGTTTGTTCCGGCACCCTGGCGATGATGGACGCGGGCATTCCTATCCACAAGCCGGTGGCCGGAATAGCGATGGGCCTAATTTCGGACGGTCGCCGTACCGCCATCCTCAGCGACATCCTCGGAACCGAGGATCATCTGGGCGACATGGACTTCAAGCTGACGGGTACTCGGGACGGTATCACCGCCTGTCAGATGGATATGAAGATCGAGGGACTGTCGCGCGACATCCTAAAAAAGGCACTGATGCAGGCCCGAGAAGGTCGTGAGCACATTCTGGCGAAAATGCTGGAGACACTCCCGGTATCCCGAGAGGACCTGTCCCCGTATGCGCCAAGACTGACGCAGTTCACGATCGACACCGATTACATTGGTGCGGTGATTGGGCCCGGCGGCAAGATCATCCAGGGACTTCAGCGCGACACGAACACCATCATCGAGATCGAAGAGAAGGACGGTCTCGGATACGTCACCGTCGCCGCCACGAACAGCGAGGATGCAGATAAGGCTATCGGCATCATTCGCAGCATCGCGTCGACGCCGGAGGCGGGACAGGACTACGTTGGCACTGTCCGCAACATCCAGAGCTTCGGAGCGATCGTGGAGATCGCGCCGGGCAAGGAGGGGCTGCTCCACATTTCCGAGCTCGACTACGGCTACGTCGACAACGTGGAGGACTATCTCGCGGTCGGCGACGAAGTGCAGGTGCGCCTCGTGGAGGTGCGGGATGACGGAAAGCTTCGCTTGAGTCGTAAGCCGTTCTTGGAAAAGCCGGAAGGATACGAGGAGCGCGAGCCGCGGCCTCAGCGGAGCGGCGGGCGAAACAACGGCGAGCGCCGTGGTGGCGGGCGCCATCGCGGTGGAGGCGGAGGCGGAGGCGGCCGTGGCCGCGGACGTCGGGACGGCCGGGGCGGCGGAAACCGCAACTGATCGTACGGCTGGGGTGGCCGAGCGGTCCGATCGTCGGAGGAAGCCAGCTCTGGACTGATGAAGGGTAACAGACGACGCTCCATCGCCGACGAGCGGGCCTCTTTCACTCGTACGGTTCTTCCGAACGGCGTTCGCGTCGTAACGGAGAATATCCCTTCGGTACGCTCCATCTCCGTGGGCGTGTGGATCTTCACGGGAAGCCGCGACGAACCCGCAAGGCTGGCCGGCATAAGCCACCTCATCGAACACATGGTGTTCAAGGGAACCAGCCGGCGCAAGACCCACCATATCGCGCGCCGCATGGAGTCCGTGGGCGGCTATCTCAATGCGTTTACGGCCAAGGAGTACACGTGCTTTTTTGCACGCGCCCTGGACGAGCACCTGGAACGCTCGATCGACACCCTCACGGATCTCGTGCTGCGACCGAGCTTCCCCGCCCGGGAGCTGGTCAAGGAAAAGGATGTCGTCCTCGAGGAGATGAAGATGTATGAGGATACGCCCGAGGACATCATCTTCGACCATTTCGAGGCTGTGACGTACGATGGCCATCCGCTGGGTCGCCCGGTAATCGGAAGTCCAAAGACGGTCTCCCGTATCTCACGCCACGATCTGAGGGATTTCATCGACCGCGGCTACGGTCCGAATCGCATGGTGGTGGCCGTTGCCGGAAACGCTGAGCATGAGCGCGTGGTGCGTCTCGTGAAGAACGCCTTTTCCGGGGCCCGTCGCACCCGCCGGCCGATCCGCCGCCGAAAGGTTTCCGGCTACGTTCCTGCGGAGCGTGTCCTCGAACGACCTATCTCTCAGGCACACATCGTGGTCGGGACGAGAGGAATG
>JBFGEP010000037.1:0-11823 GCA_041580055.1 Rhodothermales bacterium
CGGCCAGCGCCATCACAAAGTTGTCCGGCAGACCGTCCTCGGCACTGAACGAGTTGATGCGGCCGTGGTTGATTCGAAACAGACCTTCCCGGGTGCCCACCCAGATTGCGCCGTAGCGGTCCTGCGCCAACGACCTGACAAAGGCCGGATCCGATTCCTCCCGCAGCTTGATCGAACTGAAGGTGCCGTCGCGCCACACGAAGAGCCCCTGATCCGCCGTGCCGACGTAGACCTCGCCGGCCGTCCCCTCTGCAAATGCACCGATCACCTTGCCCGTCAATCCGCTCTCCGGGTCGACCTGGGTGAATTCACCGCTCGCGTATCGTACGACGCCGCCGCCCATCGTCCCGATCCAGAGTGATCCGCGCGAATCTTCCATCAACGCGCGTACACTCTGGTTCACGCGGAAGGCGTCGACGTTTCGCTTGTCAAAGACTTTGAACGAGATGCCGTTGTAGCGGGCGAGGCCCTCCTCCGTGCCCAGCCAGAGGTAACCGTCCCCGGTCTGTACGATGGCTCGAACGGAGTTCTGCGGCAGCCCGTCTTCGATCCTCCACACGTCGTGCACGAGCTGCGTAACGGCGTGCTCCGAGCCCGTCAACAAAGGAGATAGCTGCGACTTCGAGATGGGAACCGCCGATGTGGCGACAAAGAGGAACAGGACCAGCCGAAGGCCCCACTGCGCGATCGTATCGCACACGGTTAAGTGGGTGTGGCGCACCGGATACTCCGCGAGTTCGGTTACTCCGGGATCAGATCTCCTTGGCATGAGATTCTGCTGTGAAACGAGGGGGTGTACACCCTGTATGGATCGACCCCGGAGTCGCCATCTTAACGCGCGACAGGCACATCGCGAGCCGCACGGGCTACTTCCCGGAAGCCCGTTTACTCAGGCGACGCCTCCCTGTGCTGGGGATCCACGTCCGTCGTTCGCCGTCCCGGTGTCGGCGCGCGGTCGCCGGCAGCCTCCACCGACTGGTCTCTCCTGTCGAGCTCGATGAAGAACATGCTTCCCTCGCCGACGTGGCTTTCAACTGAGACGCGTCCGCCGTGCATCTCGATGATCTGCTTCACGATGCTGAGTCCGAGGCCTGTCGAGTTCTCGCCACCCGTCGGCTGAGTCGAAAGCTTCTGAAACTTCTCGAAGACCAACGGAAGCTCCTCATCCGCAATGCCCGGTCCTTCATCGCGAACTTCGAATCGGACCGTATCGTCGGAGGACTTCACGCTAACCCAGATGTTCTTGCCCTTTTCCGAGTACTTGATGGCATTGTTCAAAACATTGTCCATCGCCTCTTGCAGGCGGTCGAAGTCGGCCATGACGACGTTCGAACCCTCCTCGCCGCTCTCGAAGTGTATCTTCTGCTGCTTCAGCTCCGCTTGCTTCGTGCTCCGGTGGACGATCAGCTGCGCGAGGGCACTCACGTCGACCGGCCGTGTGTTGAGCTCGAGGCGGCCGCTCTCAAGCGCGGACGAGTCCAGCAGCTGGGTCACCAGCCGGAGCATCTCATCCGACGACGAGAAGATCAGATCAACGAGCTCGCTGAGGTGCGACTCGCCGCCAATCTCCTCTTTTATGATTCTGGAGAACTCCCGTATCGCCGTCAGGGGGTTCTTCATGTCGTGCGAGGCAATATTCAGCAACTGACTCTTTAGATCACTGGCGGCCCGAAGCGCCTGGTTCATCTCCTCGAGCTCCGTGTTAAGCGTCTTGAGCTCGCTCGCCTGTCGGCGTAGCCCGATCAGGTTGGCGATCCGCACCCTCAGTTCCTCTGCATTGAAGGGCTTCGACAGATACTCGTCCGATCCCGCCTGAAGGCCTTCTATCTTCGCGTCCAGCGACGCCTTCGACGTCAGAAGTATGATCGGAATGTGGTTGAAGCGGTCATCCGACTTCACGGTTCGACAGAATTCGTAGCCGTCCATGCGCGGCATCATGACGTCGCTCACAATCAGGTCCGGGATCTCTTGCTGCAGTCGCTCGAGCCCCTCGACTCCGTCCTTCGCCGTCACGATTCGATACAGACCCTGGAGACAGCCCACGATGTAGTCACGCACGTCCACACTGTCGTCGACCACCAGGATCGTGTGATCATGAGGTACCGTGGCGCCACCTTGTTCCGCCCCTGACTGATCTCCTCCCACTTCTTCCTCGAAGACGGCCATCTCGACCATGGGCCCTCGTGAGATGTCGTATAGGTCGGACTCCTCGAGATCGTCGACCAGCTCGTACTGCTTGAGGTGCTCAGTCCCCTTCGGTAGCACAACAATGAACTCTGTACCCTCTCCGACCTCGCTTTCAACGGTAATGGTGCCCCCGTGCAACTCAACAAGCTCCTTGACCAGCGAGAGACCAATGCCCGTCCCTTCCTGCACACGCGAGACCGTCCCGTCGACCTGATGAAATCTGTCAAAGATGTGGTTCAGTTCTTCCGGTGGGATTCCCTGTCCGGTGTCCGACACGCGGATCTCGACCGCCTCGACAGCCACGCCCTGCCTGACCATCGAAACCTCACCAACCGATACAGATACGTGGCCCCGCTCCGGCGTGAACTTGACAGCGTTCGACAGGAGGTTGAAAAACACCTTCTCCAGATTCTGCGGGTCAAAAAAGATCTTGATGTCACTGGTGGAGGAGTCCATCGACAGGGCTATCCCCTCCTTGTCCGCAAACGCGGTGAACGACATCACGACACCCTCCAACATCTGTACGATGTTGGCTTCGGTCACCTTCAGCGTGAGACCGCCGGCCTCGAGTTTCGACAGGTCGAGAAGCTGGTTGATGAGCCGGAGCAGCCTGCGCGAGTTGCGAAGCATGATCTCCAGCTGGCGGGAAAGTGCCGGACTCACGGGGCCGTACATGCCGGTGAGGCTGTTCTCGAGGGGCCCGATCGTCAGGGTCAGCGGGGTACGGAACTCGTGTGAGATGTTGCCAAAGAACCTGGACTTGATACGGTCCATTTCCCGAAGCTTCTCAGCCTGCGCCTCGATGACGCCCTTGGCCCGCTCCGCTACTTCCCGCTGCGTTTCGGCTTCACGCCGCGCCTCCTCCGTCTGCTTCAGCGCGGTCTCCGTTCTCTCTTTCTCCTCTCGCAGATCACGTGTTCTCGCGTCCACCAGGGACTCGAGCTCGACCTGGCGGAGCGTGAGGCGCCGGACTCGCATCCGGTACAGAACCAGCGACACGGAAACAGCGACGAGGAGGGCCAGAAGCTGAAACCATAGCGTCTGGTAGAAGAACGGCCGAAGGTAGACCCGGACGGACGTGCCGTCCTCGTTCCAGACGCCGTCGCTGTTACGGGCGCGAACTCGAAACTCGTAGTTGCCGGGCGAGAGATTGGTGTAATATGCCACTCGGCGGGACCCGGCGTCCACCCACTCCTCGTCGACTCCCTGCAAGAGGTACTGGTATCGAATATTTCTCGGCGAGATGAAGCTGAGACCCACATAGTGGAACTCGAACTTGTGCGCACCCGGTCTGACCTTTACCTCCTCACCGGCCACCACCCTGAACGTACGGCCGTCGACGAGCACTTTCTCAACATGAATGATGGGCGCCAACGAGTTAAAGGGAATGGCGTCCGGGACGACCTCCACCAGCCCCTTGTCGGACGGGAACCACAGGTGACCGTCGCGCGATTTCCATCCCGCCGGCTGGAACCCACCGTTGAACTCGTGACTGCGAAGGCCGTCCGCTCCATCGTAGTGGAGGGAGTTGACTCTCGCAATTCGGCCATCAGCAAACGCGTTGAGCTCGTCGCGGCGGACCTTGAACAGCCCCTTGTTGCAGCTCATCCACAGGTTGCCGGACCCGTCCTCGAGTATCGTGTTTACGACGTCGTTGAAAAGCCCGTCCTTCGTGGTGATGGGAACCACGCGCCCATCCCGAATCCGGTGCAGTCCTCCTTCGCGCGTCCCCACCCACAGGACACCTTCGGCGTCCTCATAGAGCGATAGGACATAGTCACTGTTGAGTCCGTTGACCGTCGAATACTGGCTTACGACGCGGTAGTTGTTGACGTAATTGAGACCGCCGTCGTACGTACCGACCCACATGCCGCCCTTGGCGGACTCCAGCATGACGGTCACGAAGTCACTGGAAAGTCCGCTGGCCGCCGTAAGTGGACGAAACGTGCCACGGTGGAGTGACGTGAGCCCACCCGAGCTCGTCGCGATCCAGAGCTTGTCCTCGGAATCCGTGTAGAGCGCATAGATTGTATTTGTCGCGAGGCCATCCTCCGTCGTGTACCTCGTGAAGACTCCGTTTGCGTACCGGACAAGTCCTCCCCCCTCGGTTCCGAACCACATTGCGCGATCTTCGGTCTGCTCAATCGCGTAGACGACGTCGCTGCCCAGACCGTCCCTTGATGCAAATGTGATCACGCGGTCCTGGCTCACGCGGCTGACGCCAGCCCCTTCGGTGCCGACCCAGATGTTGCCCTCATGATCTTCGAGCACGCCGTACGAGTAGTCGGCAGAAAGGCCTTCAGGCGCACCCCAGGAGTTGAATTTCCCGCTCTGCAGCCGGACCAGGCCACCTCCGTCCGTGCCGACCCAGAGACTGCCCTCACGGTCCTGCAGAAGTGATTTGACGTTCTGGGACGGCATGCGATCGTCCGTCGTGAGGCTCTGGCGATCCTTGCCGCGGAGCCGCAGAAGTCCGTCCTTGTCGGTACCGATCCAGAGGCTGCCGTGACTGTCTTCGAGGATGCTGTTGACCGATCCCACTCCGCCGTGCTCCAGCTGTCGGGCGCTGATCGTAGCGGGACTTCCTCCGGTAATCTTAATGGTTCGTCCGGTACGTGTACCGAAGTACAACGTGCCGTCCTTGCCCTCGTAGATCGCGGTTACGTCGCTGTCGCCCAGTCCGGCGCTCGGGTCGAGCGGTGAAAAGCTTTCCCCGTCATAGAAGGCCACGCCCGCCCCGCGAGTGCCGATCCACAGGGTGCCTTCCCGGTCGAGCAGGAGGGCGTTCACACGCTTGCTCGGCAGGCCGTCCTCGATCGTGTAGCTGTAGATCTTCTCCCCCTGAAGCAGGTTCAGGCCGGCGTCGTCGGTTCCGACCCACACACTGCCGTCCGGGGAGGCGGCAATCGCGCTGATGTTGTCGCTCGACAGTCCACCGGCACGGCCTATCGTTTCCGAAGACCCGTCCCGGAAGCGCGTCAGACCCCCCTCGCGAGTGCCGACCCAGAGCGTCCGGTCCTCAGCTTCAAAGATGGTAGAGATCGCGTTTCGTACGAGCGCGGAGTTTGTCTTGTCGTAGGTCCGAAACTCGATCCCGTCGAATCGGACCAGGCCCTCCTGAGTCCCGAGCCATAGATATCCGTCCTTCGACTGGAGTATGGAATAGATCGACTTCTGCGGAAGGCCGTCGTCGGCCCCCCACGCGTCCATCTGGTACTGAGTGACAGCCTTTTGCGGATCAAGTCCGTATAACCCCTGGCCGCTGGACGGAGTTAGCAGGACCAACTGGACTGCCAGCGCAACGAATATGGACAGGAGGCGGCGTTTCAGCATGTGCGCGAAGCGGTGGTCGCGGCCGTTGCGATGCAGGGGATTGGCGATGGTGGACATGCTCCGTGAGGTACTCCGCACCCGGGGATCATCATGATTCGGTATCGACCCGGGGAGGCCACGCTTAAGCATGGAAAAGCCACCCTTGCGCCCTATAACGCCGATCAGCGGCTCGGGAACACGCGCCCGGTGCGGCAGCTAGGGAGCGAGCCTCGCGATGGACCAAGAAGCGCCCTCAAGCCGATAGAGGAGTCGGTCGTGCAGACGGCCGGGCCTGCCCTGCCAGAATTCGATCCGGTCCGGCCGGAGCAGGAATCCGCCCCAGTTCGGAGGCCTGGGCACCTCGCCGGAAAAACGCTCGGACGCCGCCCGGAGCCCGGCCTCGAGCTCCGCCCTCGAGGCAACCTGTTCACTCTGCGGCGAAGCCCACGCCCCCAGCTGGCTCTCGCGCGGGCGAGTCGCGAAGTACCCGTCGGCCACCTCGTCACCGAGACGCTCGGCCTGGCCCTCGACCCGGACCTGACGTTCCAGCTCGTGCCACCAGAAAGTGAGGCAGGCTGCTGGGTTGACAGCCAGCTCCCTTGCCTTTCGGCTGCCAAGGTTGGTGAAGAACGAGAATCCCGACTCGTCGAAGTCCTTCAGAAGCACCATCCGCGATGATGGCCGCCCGTCCGACCCGACACTGCACAATGCCATCGCGTTCGGCTCGACCACCCCTGCGTTCCGGCTTTCTTCAAACCACTTCGCGAACTGCTGGATCGGATCTGCATCGGCCGCGCTCCGGTCGAGGGCCGCACGACCATAGTCCTTACGCAGGTCAGATAGTGAGTCGATCATAGGTAGCACCTCCTTCGAAGAGGTGCATGACATCGGCGAGGACTGGACTGTTCCCCTTGAGTATATTGCGAGCGCAATTCGAGGCCGAGGGCCTTTTCTCGGGTGCCGCTGCAGACACTCCCCACATATGAGACTTCCCTTCTTCCTCGCCCGACGCTTCGTGGCCGCGGAGACGCTCGACGACACCGTCCCGGTGTTGTCAGACCTGAAAGGCAAGGGTCTCCACACGACACTTGACCTGCTCGGCGAGTATGTCCGCGACCGGCATGTAGCCGAAGAGGCGCGCGACGTCTACCTCAAGGTGGCAGAGCGCGTGGCGGAAGAACGTGATCGCCACGGGATCGACGCCAACATTTCGATCAAGCTTTCCGTGATGGGACAGAAGATCGACGAGGATTTTTGCCTGGGCAATCTCCGGCAGCTGCTCGCACTCGCAAAGGCGAAAGATGTTTTCGTCCGACTGGACATGGAAGGGAGCGACATCACGGAGTCCACGCTCTCGATCTTCGAGCAGGTGTACCCGGAATATCCGGACCACGTCGGCATCGTTCTGCAAGCCTACCTCAAAAGGACGGCGAAGGACGTAGAGCGAATGTGTGAACTGAACGCACGCGTGAGGCTCTGCAAGGGAGCCTACAAGGAGCCGGCCGCCATTGCGTTTCAGAAGATGGACGACATTCGGGCCCGGTTCGTAGACTACATGAAGCTGCTGATAACGAACTCTCGATACCCGGGCATCGCCACCCACGACGAGAAGCTGATCTCAGCCACCCGGGCGTTCGTGCAAGAGGAGGGGATTACGAACGACCGGTTCGAGTTTCAGATGCTGTACGGCATCAGACCGGAAACCCAGGTTCAGATCGCACGGGACGGATACAACATGCGGATCTACGTTCCGTTCGGGCGACAATGGGTGCCGTACTTCTCGCGACGACTTCGCGAGCGGAAAGAGAACGTTTGGTTCGTGCTCGCGAACCTGTTTAGGCGCTGATCAGGCGGGCTGGCGGACCGGCGGATGCTCCGCGAGCCATCGCTCCGCGTCGATCGCCGCCATGCAGCCACTCCCGGCGGCCGTGACCGCCTGCCGGTAGACGCTGTCCTGTGCGTCGCCGCAGGCAAAGACCCCTTCGACGTTGGTGTACGACGAGTCCGGCAGAGTCCTAATGTAACCGACGTCGTCCATGTCGAGCCAGTCGACGAAGATGTCGGTGTTCGGCTCGTGGCCGATACCGAGGAAGAGGCCTTTGACCGGCAGGACACTCTCCTCGTTCGTCTTGCGGTTCAACAGCTTGACGGCCTCGACCTCCTTCTCCCCCAGCACGTCCGTCACCACCGTATCCCAGATGAACTCGATCTTGTCGCTGGCGAACGCACGCTCCTGCATGATTTTCGAAGCGCGGAGCTCGTCGCGGCGGTGAATCACGGTCACTTTCGTGGCGAAGCGGGTCAGGAAAAGCGCCTCCTCCATAGCGGTGTCGCCTCCCCCCACGATCGCCACGTCCTCGCCGCGGAAGAAGGCACCGTCGCACGTCGCGCACGCGGACACGCCGTGACCGAGTAGCCGTCGTTCGTTCTCGAGGCCGAGGTATTTCGCGGAGGCACCGGTCGAAATGATCACGGTGTCCGCCAGCGCGCCGGTCGCTTCGTCGACCACCAACTTGAAGGGTCGCTCCGAGAAATCGACAGAGGTGACCGTCCCGAATCGGATCTCTGCACCGAAGCGCCGAGCCTGGTCTTCAAAGAGCTGCATCAGTTCGGGTCCGAGAATGCCGTCGACGAATCCCGGATAGTTCTCGACGTCCGTCGTCGTAACCAGCTGGCCGCCCGGCTCGGGTCCCTGAAAAACGAGCGGCTCCAGGTTGGCGCGGGCTGCGTACAGAGCCGCCGTCAGGCCAGCAGGACCGGTGCCGACGATAACCAGCTGCCGGTGCTCCGCCTCCGAATAGTCGATGTGGGCGTTACTTCTGTCGGTTGACATGATCGTGTGATCTTGATGAGGAGCGATCGACCGAAGAAAACAGCCCGGGACGGCGGCGCCCCGGGCTGAGATCCTCTCGAATCTGTGAATCGAGGCTCTGCAGCCTCACGCCACCTTGACGGCGAGCGTTTCGAGTCGATCTGCGAGCGCTCTCTTGGGCGCGACGCCGATGAGCTGATCCACCACCTTGCCGTCCTTGAAGAACAGCAGGGTCGGAATCGACCGAATCCCGAAGTTCATCGCAGTCTGCGGGTTCGTGTCCACGTCCATCTTGGCGATTTTCGCCCGTCCCTCGAACTCGGTCGCGAGCTCTTCGATGGCCGGTGCGATAATGCGACAGGGACCGCACCACGCCGCCCAGAAGTCGACGAGAACCGGCTCGTCCGCATTCAACACCTCCGCCTCGAAATTCTGGTCCGTTACAGTCACATATTTCGCATCGTGTGCCATTGTGTCAGTCTCCTTGTTTGCCCAGTAGGAAATCCCGGTGCGTCAACTATGATGCCAGTCGCCGCCGCTTCCGGGACCTCTACTTCGTACACTTGCTCTAGCGGGTGTTACATGCCGGGCGGTCGCACGGCGTTCCTCGAATTCTTTATGCACGCATCCGGTCGGGAATGGCCGACTCGTAGATGTGACTGAGCTCCCGCACATCTGCGTCGATCAGCGTTGTGCTCCCGACCGAGATGACCAGGCGCGCGCCTTCCACGACGCCGAGTCGCATAGCCGTCACGTTTCCGGCCGCAGCAAGGTCGATCAGCCGCGACTCGTTGCCCGGGTCGACGCTCACCACGACCCGCGACTGCGATTCGCCGAACAGAGCTGAATCGAGCCTCACTCCCTCCGGGACCTCCAGCGAGATCCTCGCACCATATTCCTTCGACTGAAGAGCACATTCGCTCAGGCACACCGCGAGGCCGCCGTCGGAAACATCGTGCGCGCTTCTGATCAGGCCGTCACGGATCATCCGCAGGACGGCCTCTTGCACGGCTGCCTCCTCTTCCAGGTCGAGGTGCGGCGCATCCCCGCCGGTCACGCCGTGAATCCAGGCGAGGTATTCGCTTCCGCCTATGTCGTCCCGGGTGTGCCAGGACGAGGGGCTGATGAGGTAGATCGCATCGCCCTTGGCCTTGAACTCTATCGTGGTCGTATGCGCGGCGACGTCCTCCACGAGTCCGAGCATCCCGACGGTCGGAGTCGGAAACACGGCTCCGTCGGGACTCTCGTTGTAGAACGAGACATTGCCTCCGGTCACCGGGGTGTTGAGGTGCCGGCACGCATCCCCCATACCGCCCACGGCCTCCTTGAATACCCAGTAGACCTCGGGCTTGTAGGGGTTACCGAAGTTCAGGCAATTGGTGATAGCCAGCGGCTGTCCCCCCGAGCACACTACGTTCCGCGCCGCCTCGGCCACGGCGATCCGTCCGCCCCTCCGCGGGTTGAGGTATACGTAGCGGCCGTTGCAGTCGGTCTTAACCGCCAGCGCGCGTTGCGTCCCTTTGATACGAACGACGGCGGCGTCCGAAGCCCCGGGCCCGACGACCGTGTTGGTTCGAACGGTGGTATCGTACTGCTCGTAGACCCAGCGCTTCGAAGCGATGTTGGGGGCGCCAAGAAGTGACAGCAGAACCTCTCCGGCGTTGGCAGCCGTGACGTCCGCGATGTGATCAAGATCTATGGCAGCGACGCGGTCGAGATACTCCGGGCGGCGTGTCTCCCGATGGTAGACCGGCGCCCCTCCCCCTAGGACGAGGTGATCGGCCGGTACGTCCGCCACGAGGTCGCCGTGCCAGTAGACCCGGACGCGATCGCCGTCTGTCACTTCACCGATCTGGACAGCGTGCAGATCCCATCGTTCGAAGATTTCCTCCACTTCCGTTTCGCGACCTCTTTCGACGACGAGCAGCATGCGCTCCTGGCTCTCCGAGAGCATGACCTCGTAGGGAGTCATGCCGTCCTCTCGCATCGGCACGCGATCGACGTGGAGTACCATCCCGCTTTCGCCCTTTGCGCTCATCTCGCACGACGAGCAGGTGATCCCGGCCGCTCCCATGTCCTGGATGCCGACGATCGCGCCGGTGCGGATAGCCTCCAGGGTAGCTTCCAGCAGGAGTTTCTCGGTGAACGGGTCGCCGACCTGCACGCTCGGCCGCTTCGCCTCGCTCTCCTCTGAGATTTCCTCGGAGGCGAAAGTGGCTCCGTGGATGCCGTCCCGGCCGGTGGCCGACCCGACGATATAGACCGGGTTGCCCGCGCCGCGCGCTACGGCCGAAGCCATGCGACCGACCTTCAGGATTCCGACGCTCATCGCGTTGACGAGCGGGTTGCCTTCATACGACGGATCGAAGTAGACCTCGCCGGCGACGGTCGGGACGCCGAACGAGTTGCCGTAGTCGCCGATGCCGCGGACGACGCCGTCGAATAGATAGCGAACGCGCGGGCTGTCCAGCGAGCCGAAGCGGAGCGAGTTGAGGCTGCACGTCGGCCGGGCGCCCATCGTGAAGATGTCGCGCTGGATGCCCCCGACTCCGGTCGCGGCGCCCTGGTAGGGTTCGACGGCGGACGGGTGATTATGCGACTCGATCTTGAACGCGACGGCGAGGCCGCCGCCGATGTCGACGAGCCCCGCGTTCTCCTCGCCGGCCTCGACGAGCAGAGCTTCGCCTTCGCGCGGCAGCGTCTTCAGGACGGCGATGGAGTTCTTGTAGCTGCAGTGTTCACTCCACATCACCGAGTAGATGCCGAGCTCTACGAATGTCGGCGTTCGGCCGAGTCTGTCGACGATCCAGGAGTACTCTTCTTCGGTGAGGCCGTGGTCGAGGGCGAGTTGCAGGTCGACCCTGGGTTCGTCGAGCGTCGCGGTAGTCATCGGGGAGGGTTTGGCGCAGTTGGTGTCACTCGGGTCCCGGCAAGATACGGCGAGTGGGGCACGGCGCGGTTGGCGGCCCGGCGGGCGGTTCCGAATCCTCGGTCAAGATCGGTGGCGGACGGCGGGCTCGGGCCAAAAGAAAAGGCCCGCTGCTGACAGCGGGCCTTTCGAAGATGATTCCGGCGGCGACCTACTCTCCCACCTGAGTGGCAGTACCATCGGCGCAGTGGGGCTTAACTTCTCTGTTCGGAATGGGAAGAGGTGGACCACCCACGCTATAGCCACCGAAAATCAAAAGGGTGACATGGTGCGGTTTCTAGATTGCCCGTGAAGTTTCACTGAGCGAAGCGAAGGATTACTGGCGATGAGTGTAGAATAATGTCGGTGATAAGTCGAATGGGTAATTAGTACGGCTCGGCTGAACACATTACTGTGCTTACACCTGCCGCCTATCGACGTCCTAATCTAGAACGACCCATAAGGGAAACCTCATCTTGTGGTGGGCTTCGTGCTTAGATGCTTTCAGCGCTTATCCCTTCCGAACATAGCTACCCTGCGATGCAGCTGGCGCCACAACAGGTACACTAGAGGTTCGTCCACTCCGGTCCTCTCGTACTAGGAG
>JBFGEP010000038.1:0-11779 GCA_041580055.1 Rhodothermales bacterium
CCGGGCGTGGGACCAGCTGGACTATGTCTCCGACCCGTCCTTCCAGTGGAGCTGGGCAGAGGAGGAAGACTTCCTGGCGTTCAGAGATCTGAGGGAAAGCAGCGAGTCGCTCGGGCGCCGGCGGTCTGTCTTGATCGCCGCTCTGGTCGCGAACCGCGCCATCTCGGCGCTGGTCGCGCTGCGGAAGGCGGGGCGAGCCAACAGGGACCCGGCGCGCGTTGCGGTCGGGCCCCCGCCTGTCGGCGAATCCTGGCCCACGCTGCATGTGACCGTGGGACTCTAGGCAAAAAGAAAAGGCCGCCCCTCGAAAGGGCGGCCCTGCGTAAGTCCCCGATTCCTGGCCTCAGCCGGCGCGTCGCATCGACTCACCGTTCGAGTCGTAGGTGCTTCGCATGTCCACCAGCAGGAGCGCCGACATGACGGTCTGCTGCGGGAAAGACGGCATGGAGGAGCTGTAGACCTCCTGGACGCCGATGGTAGCCTCGTATCCGAGCGAAAAAGCGAAGTTGTAAATCTCGTTGCAGATGTCCTCCAGGCTCTTGCCGCGGCGGTACGCGTCGAGAGAGACGGCGCGAAGCTGAGCCTCCACGTCGGGTCCGTGCGTGGTGAGGAACTGGAGTACGGGCGGAAAACGTCTCAGGACCGGCTTCGGAGAACCACCGATGCGGCCGGCGATGGGCTCGCGGTCAACGCGGACGCGATCCTTGGGCGAGCCGGATACGAATAGGTCGTAGGTCATCTGGCGAATTCCATACAGTGCGGTGACTATCGGTATCGTCATCTGAGGCAGATTTTTTAAGTGCCGACTTTCGGATTCGCGATGCTGCCTGACGACCCGCGGCGTCCGGTTTGAAGAACCAGTGTATTTGCCGGCGCCGCCGGGCTGCCGCGGGCCGTGAAGATCTTTTTGGGCGGGAGGACGTTATCGTTGGTTCGCGGCTATATTTCGGTCAGGGTCCTTAGCTCAGGTGGCTAGAGCGCTACGTTGACATCGTAGAGGTCACTGGTTCAAGTCCAGTAGGACCCACCCGGGCGCGATGGCGCCGTTGCTCCCAGGGCCGAGGCGCTTCGCCGTATGCCGGCGGGGCGCCTTCGTTTATTGGCCGGGCGCTTCTCCTCACAGCCACGACATCGACATGCAGAAGGTAGTACTACAGTTCCCCGACGGATCCGAGCGGGAGTTTGACTCGGGCGTCACGGGAGCTGAAGTCGCCGGTGCGATATCGCAGGGACTGGCACGCAACGCGCTCGCGATCGAGGTCGGCGGCGACGTGTGGGATCTGGCGCGGCCGATCGACCGAGATACAGCGGTGAGGATCCTGACGTGGAACGACGCCGGCGGAAAGATGGCGTTCTGGCACTCGACGGCTCACCTGATGGCAGAGGCCCTCGAGGGGCTCTACCCCGGCGTCAAGTTCGGAATCGGGCCTCCGATCGAACAGGGCTTCTACTATGACGTGGACCTGGGCGACCGCAAGCTGTCGTCTGACGACCTGGAGGTTATCGAGCAACGCATGTTCGAGCTGGCCCGCCGCGACGTGCCCTATCAAAGACGCAATGTCAGCCAGCAGGAAGCACTCGACTACTACACAAAGAAGGGCGACGAGTACAAGGTCGAGCTGATCAACGAGCTGGAAGACGAGGCCATCACCTTCTACACGCAGGGCGAGTTCACGGACCTGTGTCGCGGGCCGCACATTCCCTCGACGGGCGCCATCAAGTACCCGAAACTGCTGTCGATCGCCGGAGCGTACTGGCGCGGCGACGAGCGACGGCCGCAGCTCACACGGATCTACGGCATCAGCTTTCCGAAGAAGAAGGAGCTGGACGAATACCTGGAGCGGTTGGAGCTGGCCCGCCAGCGCGACCACCGCAAGCTCGGCCGCGAGCTCGAGCTCTTTACCTTCAGTCAGAAGGTCGGCCCCGGCCTGCCCATGTGGCTGCCGAGGGGCGCGACCCTCCGCGACACGCTCACAAACTTTCTGAAGGAGGAACAGCTGCGACGCGGCTACCAGCCGGTGATCACGCCCCATATCGGGCGCCTCGAGCTGTATCGGATGAGCGGGCACTACCCGTACTACAGCGACAGCCAGTTCCCGCCCATGATCGAGAGCGATGAGGACGGCGAAGGCTATCTGCTGAAGCCGATGAATTGCCCGCACCACATACAGGTGTACGCGGATAAGCTGCACTCGTATCGGGATCTGCCGGTCCGGCTTGCGGAGTTTGGCCAGGTCTACCGGTACGAGCAGTCGGGCGAGCTGGGCGGTCTGACCCGCGTCCGCGGATTCACTATCGACGACTCACACATCTTCTGCCGGCCGGACCAGGTCAAAAACGAGTTCAAGGATGCGATCGACCTGACGCTGAAAGTGCTGCAGGCCCTCGACTTTCACGAGTTCAAGGCGCAGATCTCGCTCCGCGACCCGGACGATCGCGAGAAGTACGTGGGCGAGGACGAGCTCTGGGACGAGGCCGAGCAGGCGGTGAAGGAGGCGGCGGCGGAGATGGAGCTTGACACGTTCGAGGCCGTCGGTGAGGCGGCGTTCTACGGGCCGAAACTGGACTTCATGGTCAAGGACGCGCTGGGCCGCGAGTGGCAGCTGGGAACCGTCCAGCTGGACTACAACCTGCCCGAAAGATTCGATCTGGCGTACGTCGGGTCGGACGACCGGAAGCACCGGCCGGTGATGATCCACAGGGCGCCTTTCGGCTCGCTGGAGCGCTTCATCGGCGTGCTCATCGAGCACTGCGGCGGGAATTTTCCGACGTGGCTTGCGCCGGTGCAGGTGGCCGTGCTGTCGATCGGCCAGGACTTCGAGACCTATGCCGAGTCCGTGACCCGGCAGCTTCGAAATTCAGGATTCCGGGCCGAGGTCGATATCCGCAACGAGAAGATCGGATACAAGATCAGAGAGGCCGAGACGGCCAAAGTCCCCTACATGCTCGTCGTCGGCCGGCGCGAGATGGAGAACGGGACGGTGGCCGTGCGGCGGCACGGTGAGGGCGCCCAGGAGGTTCTCGAAACGGCTGCCTTCATCGACGCACTCAGGGACGAGGTCGACGAAGGCATGCTTCGCAAGGCGCCCGCCGCGGAACGTAATTGAGCCCTTACCATACTAGTTTAGGTACGCGCGTACGCCTGTTTCACGATTACGGAGTCTGAATGGCAAGAGTTAAGAGAGTTAGAGTAAACGGCCAGATCATGGCCGACGCGGTCCGAGTCGTCGACCCGGAAGGGGAGCACGGCGTCTACCCGGTTGAAGAAGCGCTTCAAATGGCGGAAGACAGGGGGCTCGACCTGGTAGAGATTTCACCCGGGGCGGATCCGCCCGTCTGCAAGATTATCGACTACGGAAAGTACCGGTACGAGCTTCAGAAGAAGGAGAAGGAGGCACGAAAGAAGGCGCACACGATAGCGCTGAAAGAGATTCGATTCAGGCCGCACACCGATACGCACGATTTCAACTTCAAGACGAAGCATGCCCGTGAATTCCTCAATCACGGCGACAAGGTGCGGGCCTACGTTCAGTTTCGGGGGAGGGACATCATCTACAAGGATCACGGCATGGACATTCTCGCTCGCTTCATCGAGGAGTTGAGTGATATCGCCAAGATCGACCAGGCGCCCCGCATGGAGGGCCGCCGGATGACGACCATCCTGGCTCCGTTGAAGAGCAGGAAGTAGAGGCCAAACTTCACCGATTCTCCGACCCTGAAGGCCGTTCGGCCGTCTTTCTTCATTTGCCTGAGCAGCGGGTTGTCCGTAGCTTATTAGGCTAAATGCAAATCTGGATCGCTATCCCGGAACGGGCCTGCGGATCCTCGTGATTGCGTTCTTATGCCCAAGATGAAGTCAAATAGTGGAGCCAAGAAGCGCTTCAAGACGACGGCCTCCGGCCGCCTGAAGCGAAAGAAGGCGTACCACAGCCACATCCTCACAAAGAAGTCGCAGAAGCGGAAGCGGAATCTCCGAAAGGCCACGCTGGTCGACAGCGTCGACGAGCCTCGCATCAAGCGCCTGATCGGGTCCTGACGGCTTTAGCTGCTTTTTAGACCATGCCACGATCCACGAATCAAGTCGCGTCCAGAAACCGCAGGAAGAGGCTTCTTGCGATGGCCGGCGGCTACTGGGGCCGGCGCGGGACGATCTACACGGTCGCCAAGCACGCCGTAGAGAAGGCTCTTCAATACCAGTATCGCGATCGCCGAGCCCGGAAGCGGCAGTTCCGCCGCCTCTGGATCCAGCGGATCAATGCCGCCGCGAGGGAAAACGGTACTACGTACTCCCGACTCATCGGGGACCTTCGGCGCGCCGATATCGAGCTGAATCGCAAGGTTCTTGCAGATCTCGCGATGCACGATCCCGCTGCTTTCGAGCAGGTAGTGAAACAGGCGACACCATGACGTCCCGCGGAATCCACTTTTTTGCTGTGTTTGGCCTCTAGAGCCTGCCGTGCAGGGTGCCAAGCGCAAATCCGACGGTCTCTCGACCGAAAGACCCGCCCCCTCTCTGCAGGACCGGCGGGTTTTTCTTTAGACGGAAGCCAGAGCCATGTCCGAAAACCTCAGCGCCATCCGAAACGAAATCCAGGCCGAGCCGCTCGATTCGCGTGAGGCCCTGGAGCAGTTCCGGCTCAAGTACCTCAGCAAGAAGCAGGGCCGGATCACGCAGCTGCTGAAAGAGATCCCGTCCGTTGCTCCCGAGAGTCGCCGCGAGTACGGACAGCAGGTGAACCAGCTGAAGGCGCTGGTGGAAGCGAGGCTCGAGGAGGCCCGGTCCATCCTCGATCAGTCCG
The DNA here is from genome assembly GCA_041580055.1 of Rhodothermales bacterium. GTDB lineage: Bacteria > Bacteroidota > Rhodothermia > Rhodothermales > JABDKH01 > JABDKH01. Next base: position 4,800 of record JBFGEP010000038.1, read on the forward strand.
CCGGCCGGAGCGGGCCGGCCATCGACCTCACGCTCCCGGGGCGGCGGCCGGCTCGTGGGAGCGTTCACCCCATCAGCCAGACGCGCACCGACATGCTCCGCATCTTCGAGCGCATGGGCTTCACGGTGGCGGAGGGTCCCGAAATCGAGGACGAGTGGCACAACTTCACTGCGCTGAACTTCCCCCCCGATCACCCGGCCCGGGACATGCAGGACACCCTGTTCATCTCGCCGTCGGAATCGGGAAACGACGGCGTCCTTCTGCGGACCCACACGTCGCCGGCCCAGATACGCGTGATGCGTGAGCAGGCGCCGCCTATCCGCGTCCTCGCCCCCGGCCGCGTATATCGCAACGAGGCCCCCTCCTACAAGTCGTTCTGCCTGTTCCACCAGGTCGAGGGGCTCTTCGTGGACGAGCGCGTGACTTTCGCCGACCTCAAGCATGACGTGCACGTCTTCGCGCGCGCCATATTCCACGACGACGTCAGGATGCGTTTCCGGCCTTCCTTCTTCCCTTTCACGGAGCCCAGCGCCGAGGTCGACATCTGGTGGGAGGACAGCAGCCTGCCCGACGGCGGGCGATGGCTGGAGATCATGGGCTGCGGGATGGTCGACCCCAACGTCTTCCACAGCGTCGGTATCGATTCGGAGCGCTATACCGGTTACGCTTTCGGCATCGGGATCGAGCGAATAGCGATGCTGAGATACGACATCCCCGACATCAGGCTGCTGTACGAGAACGACTTCCGGTTTCTGGACCAGTTCTGACGACGAACCCCTGTACGCGAGACCATGAAGATCAGCTACAACTGGCTCCGAGAGTACGTCGACGTCACCGCGCCTCCCGAGGAGCTCGCCGAGATGCTGACGATGGCCGGCCTCGAGGTGGAGACGATCGAATCCATCGGCGGAGTTCCGGACGGTGTTGTCGTCGGGCATGTCATCTCCGTCGACAAGCACCCGAAGGCGGACCGCCTCACCGTCTGTTCCGTCGATGTGGGCGGTGAAGAACCGCTGCAGGTGATTTGCGGAGCGCCGAACGTGGCGGCCGGGCAGCGGGTTCCGGTGGCGATGCCGGGAACGCGGCTGTCGATGCCTGACGGTGCCGGAGGATCGAAAGACCTCACGGTCGACAGAGCTGCGATTCGGGGCGTGGAGTCCGCGGGCATGATCTGCGCCGAGGACGAGCTGGGGCTGTCGGAAGATCATTCCGGGATCATGGTGCTCGAGGCAGACGCACCCGTGGGGCAGCCGTTCGGAGAGTACCTCGAGACGCGCACGGGCGTCCGGAGAGATTTCGTCATCGACATCGCGGTTACGCCGAACCGGCCGGACGCGACGAGCCACGTCGGAGTCGCTCGTGACGTCTCTGCGCTCACGGATCAGCCGCTGCGACTGCCCGACGTCGACGTGACCGTCGATCCGGGTGAGGCTTCGCGTCATATCGACGTTTCCATTGTGTCGCCCGAGCTCTGTCACCGCTACGTCGGCGTCGTCGTGCGCGACGTGAAGATCGACGAGTCGCCCGCCTGGCTGAAGCAGCGTCTGGAGGCGATCGGCCTGCGACCCAGAAACAACGTCGTCGACATCACGAACTTCGTGATGTACGAGATCGGACAGCCGCTGCACGCCTTCGACCTGGACGAGCTGACGGACGCAGCGATCGTCGTCGGGGCCACGGAGGGACCGACAAAGTTCACCACGCTCGACGACAGGGAGCGCGAGCTGCCGACCGGCACGCTGATGATCCGGGACGGCGCGCGCGACGTGGCCATCGCCGGCGTGATGGGTGGGCAAAACTCGGAGGTGTCCGACAAGACCGTCAACGTCCTTATCGAGAGCGCTTATTTCGATCCGTCGAGCATCAGGCGCACCGCGAAGGCGCTCGGCTTGCAGACCGACGCGTCCTACCGTTTCGAGCGCGGAGTCGATCCCGACGCTCAGGCCTGGGCCGCGATGCGAGCGGCGCAGATGATGGTCGACGTCGCCGGCGGAACGATAGTCGGCGGACCGGTTGACGCACACCCGATGCCGCACGAACGACTGAGCATCGAGGTCAGAACGTCAAGGGCCGACGACCTTCTCGGCACGCACGTCCCGAGGCAGGAGACGATCCGGCAACTGCGTGCGATCGGCATCGAGGTTGTTGAGGAAGAGGGTGGCCGACTGACGTGCACGATTCCCCCGCACCGACCGGACATCGAGCGCGAGGTGGACGTGATCGAGGAGATTGCCAGGCTGCACGGCTACGATCGCATTGAGGAGCCGCCGCATTCGAGGATACCCGGGTTTGTGCCGCGGACCCGGAACGAGGACGCGGCGAGGGAGAACCTGTTTTCGAGAGTGACCGGCTGGGGCTTCCGCGAGGTGTTCACCAACAGCCTGCTGTCCGAGGACGTGGCCCGGCGATTCCGTGACGAGGCGGTCATGGGGGACCTTTACCGGGGATCGGTGGTGACGACGGCCAACGCGATCACGCAGGAGATGTCAACGCTGCGGCCGAGCCTTCTGCCCGGCCTTTTGCAGGTCGCGCAGCACAACGTGAATCACGGCCGGACCGATATTCGGCTTGTGGAGACCGGCCACGTGTTCACCCGGGACGAGCAGGCAGCGACTCTCATACCCGGCTACGAAGAGCACGAGGCGCTTTCGTTCCTGCTGACGGGCCGCGACGCAGACAGGCACTGGGCGACCGAACTCCGTTCCTTCGACTTCCACGACATTTCGGGAGTCGTCGATTCCGTTTTCGAATTGTTGCGTGTCGAGGGTGTCGAAAGGGAATTCAGGGCCGAGGCTACCGACATCGCGGAGTTCGGCGTGGCGTACGTGCTGTCCGGCGAGTTCGTCGGATTTGCCGGTCAGCTGGCCGGCGGCGTGGCGAGCGACTACGACCTCGAGGGACCCGTCCTTTTCGCCGAGATGAACTGGACACGTCTGCTGCAGAAGGTGCCGCCGATTGCGGAGCGCGCGTACCGGGAGATCAGCCGATTCCCTACGGTCGAGCGAGACCTTGCGTTTGTCGTTTCGCAGAACCAGGCGGCAGGCCCGATGCTGGACACGATCCGAGGTGCGGGCGGATCCCTGCTCGCGGACGCCGGTGTGTTCGACGTATACGAGGCCGATCGTGTCGGCCCCGGAAAGAAGAGCGTTGCCTTCTACCTTCGTTTTGTGGCGGATCGCACGCTGACCGACGACGAAGTCGACGCGGCGGTCCGCAAGGTCGTGGCCGAAGTCACTCGATCGTTTGATGCAGATCTTCGGGAGTAGATTTATATATTCTCCCATCACGTCCAGCATTCGCGGCGAGGCGCGGGTCCGCGCGCAGGTCGCGACAGGTAGAAGCCATGTCGGCAAGAAGCAAGTCGAAGCGGCGCGGTTCACAGAACGGTGCGCGTCTACTGAAAGTCGAGTCGCTCGAGCGACTCCGCGACCGTGTCGAGGCGGCGGCGGATGAGATCGTGCGCTTGCGAGGCGAAAACTCAAAGATGGCGGCCGACATCTCCAAGCTCCGTTCGTCCCTTGACGAGGCAGGCAAGAAGCCCGCACTCGCGTTCGACGAGGACCCGAAGGAACTCAGGGCCAAAGTGAAGGGCTTCATTCGGGCAATCGACGAGTACCTGCAGGCGGAAGCATGATGGCAGGCAAGATGGAAAAATCGGTTCGTGTCAAGGTACTGGGTCGGGAGTACGGCCTTCGGGTCCAGGAGGAAGACGAGTCTCTGACGAGAGAGATCGCTTCCTACCTCGACTCAAAGATGAGGATGTTTCGCGAAGCGCATCCCGAGCAGCAGGACATCACGACGGCGGTGATCGCCGGTCTCGCCGTCACCGAGGAGCTGTTCACCCACCAGGGTCAGCTTGCGGACGACCGTGACGAGTTCGAGCGCAAGATCGACGAGCTCTCGGATCTGCTGGACGACGTGCTGTCGTAGCGTTCGTTGTCGGACAGTGGTGGGCCTGCGAACTTTTGGCCGCCCCGCTCGTGTACCCTCTCCCTGCGGTCATTAAGTAAGAACCTAACAGTTATACTTAAGGGAGCCATCCTTCACTTCTTGACGACAGGCCCCAGCCCCACTGCGGGTTTCGCTCTTCGGGGTGGACCGGGGAAGACGGAGGAGAGGTGAGCGGCACCCACTGTGGTGTGAAGGGGTTCTTCATACTATCACTGCAGGGATCGCCGTCTTGACGGCAAACCCCGGTCTGGTTTTATTACCTGCCGGGGTTTTTTTGTAGGGACCTGAGGATATCTTAGAGCGGATCCGCGACCATCGCGGGGTCCCCAAACCAGGTACGAACACTCGTTATGGAAATAACTACGGTAGGCGTCCTTGTGGCCGTCGCCGTAGCTGCAGCTGCTGTAGGTTTTGCGACCGACCGATTCATACTTCGTCATTTCGGCCAGAAACATCTTCTCGGTGCCCGGGAGAGGGCGCGGGGCCTCGTTGAGGAGGCTGAGAACGAGGCCCGCACGATCCGTCGCGAGCGGATCGACCGGGTCGAGCAGGAACTGGAGGCCAGGCAGAGGAAGCTAGAAGAGACGTCGGACGAGCAGCGGCGCTCGCTACGCGAGATGCGCGACAAGCTGGAGTTCAGGAAGTCAAAGCTGAACCGCCGCATCCAGCAGGTCAACGACCGCGAGAAGGCTCTTCACCAGGGTGCCGAGGCCCTGGATTCGCTCCGAATCGCAGCCGATCAGGCCCAGAAGGACATCGAGAAGATCCGCCACGAGGCGGCCCTGCTGCTCGAACAGGCCTCCGCCCGCGCGGCGCGGCTTGAGGAGCACGAAGAGGAGGCTCGTCGTCATCGCGACGACCTGCAGAGAAAGAAGGAGCGGCTGACAGGGCTGGTGGACGAGCACGTCCGCAAGCTCGAGCAGGTGGCCGGACTCTCCCGGTCCGAGGCCCACGAGGCGCTGATCCAGCATCTTATCGAGGAGGCCAAGCTGGAGGCCGCGTCCCTCGTGAAGGAGATCCGGGATGAGGCCAAGCTGGCGGCCAACCGGGAGGCGCGCAAGGTGGTGATCAATGCGATCCAGAGGATGGCTGCGGCTCACGCCATCGAGAACACGGTCTCCGTCGTGAACATCCAGTCCGACGAGATGAAGGGCCGCATCATCGGCCGCGAAGGAAGGAACATCCGGGCTTTCGAGGCGGCGACGGGAATCGAGGTGATCGTCGACGACACGCCCGAGGCCGTGATCCTGTCGGGCTTCAACCCGGTGCGGCGCGAGATCGCCCGCATCTCTCTCACCCGGTTGATCCAGGACGGCCGGATCCACCCCGCGCGCATCGAGGAGGTAGTGGAGAAGACGACCGCCGAGATCGAGGAGGAGATCATCGAGACAGGAGAGCGGACGGCCATCGATCTCAACCTGCAGGGTCTGCACCCGGAGCTGACGAAGTTGGTCGGCAGGATGCGCTACCGGACCAGCTACGGGCAGAATCTTCTGAGTCACTCCATCGAGACGGCGCGCATCGCATCACTGCTGGCGGGCGAGCTCGGCGTGGACGCGGCGCTGGCGCGCAGGGCCGGCTTGCTTCACGACATCGGAAAGGTCGACGAGGAGGACAACGAGAATCCTCACGCCATCGTCGGCATGGATATCTGCCGGAGGTTCAAGGAGTCCGAGGACGTCTGCAACGCCGTAGGCGCGCATCACGACGAGATCGAAATGACGGCCCTGATCTCCCCGCTGGTGCAGGCCGCCGACTCGATGTCCGGGGCGCGCCCGGGTGCGCGGCGCGAGGCGCTCGAGGCCTACATCCGCCGTCTCGAAAAGCTCGAGAACCTGGCCGCGTCCTTCGACGGGGTGGAGCGGGTATTCGCGATACAGGCCGGCCGCGAGGTCCGGGTCATCGTGAATCACGATCTCGTGTCGGACTCCAAGGCCGAGCTTCTAGCGCTCGAGATCGCCAAGCGGATCCAGAAGGAGATGCAGTATCCCGGGCAGGTGAAAGTCACCGTGATTCGCGAAACGCGGTCCGTCTCGTACGCGAAGTAGGCGCCCGGTCAGTCCTGCGTTATCGCCTCCGCAGCGAGGGCTCTGCCGGCGTCCGTGAGGACCAGCAGGTCGCCGCGCCGGGCGATCAGGCCGTCGCGCTCGGCAAAGCGCACGACCCTCTCGGCAAAACCGGCATCCCACCGGAGGTGCTCCTGCAGATGGGCCGCCCTGTTTTCGCGGGCTTCCTCGGGGAGGCCTTCGTGCTGACGCAGGTGGATCGACAGCATTTTCTCGGCGAACGTCCACTTGAGGCGCCACCGCCGCCGGTACGCGGCCACGATCCCCCGGTGCGGCGCCGCGAGCAGGACGAACGCGAAGATCAGGCCCACGGCGCTCGCGATGCTTCCGGCGATGGACGCGTCAAGCAGATACGCGAGCCAGTATCCGCCGACAGCCGACAGCGCGCCTATCGCCAGACTCAGCCAGATCATCCGCGAGAGCCTGTCGGTCAGCAGGTATGCAGCCGCCGGGGGGCCGATCATGAGGGCCACGACGAGGATCGAACCGACCGCATCGAAGGCGCCGACGGCCGTCACGGACACGAGACCCATGAGCGCGTAGTGCAGCGCCGCGGGGGCAAACCCGAGCGCCGCAGCAAGGCCGGCGTCGAATGTCGAGAGCTTGAGCTCCTTGTAAAAGGCGACGACGAAGATCGCGTTCGCGACGAGGATGCCCGCCATCGTGGTCAGCGCCTTCGGGCCCCAGTCCACACCGAACATTACGAGCCGGTCGAACGGCGCGAAGGCCAGCTCCCCCAACAGGACCGCGTCCGTGTCGAGATGGATGTCCCCCGCGTACCGGGCGATCAGCACGACGCCGATGCTGAACAGGAAGGGAAAGACGAGGCCGATCGCGGCGTCCTCCTTCAATAGCCGCGACTTGAGGATCGACTCGACCAGGAAGACGGTGAGGATCCCTGCGAGACTCGCGCCGATGACGAGCAGCGGCGAGTTGAGGTCATGGGTGAGAAAGAATGCGAGG
>JBFGEP010000039.1:0-11737 GCA_041580055.1 Rhodothermales bacterium
GCCGCCCGGATCGCCGGGGCGGCCCAGCGGTTGTCATTTCGAGCCTAGATCCCTCGAGTCCCCGGGATGACGAAGCCCAGCCGTGTGTGCCAGTCGTCATCCCCGCGAAAGCGGGGACCCACGTGATCTCCTCGACGGGCCCGGGGGGTGGCTCACGGATCGCTTCGGCGGCATGCTTCTCGCGATGAACGTCAACTCGTTGTCGTTGCGAGCCCGCGCAAGCGGGCGTGGCAACCTGAGACGGCAGCGACTGACGTACCGCCCGGATCGCTTCGGCGGTACCCTCCTCGCGACAACGAGGGGTAACACAAACAAAAAAAACCTCAGGCAGCCGGAGCTGCCTGAGGCCTTACCAAGTACCGCGTACGGGATTTACTCCACTCGCTACGCTCGCTCCGTCAGTCGTAGCCCGCCAGCGGGCTCCTCGTGTGAACCCTACGGGTTCAACTCCCGGTTGTGCAACAAAAAAACCTCAGGCAGCCGAAGCCACCTGAGGCCTTACCAAGTACCGCGTACGGGATTTGAACCCGTGTTACCGCCGTGAAAGGGCGGCGTCCTAGACCCCTAGACGAACGCGGCGGATACAACACGGCCCCCTCGCAACCTCGGGAGCCAAGGGTGACCGAGGGGATTTGAACCCCCGACCTCCAGGGCCACAACCTGGCGCTCTAACCTACTGAGCTACGGTCACCGCGTAGTAGCAGATTTATAAATCTACGAAACCGGACAGATCCCCACGCCGGGTGAACTTTCGGTGGACGCCTACCGAATGACAGCGATCTTGCCATAGGCCGTGCCCTCGCCGTTCTCGGCCACCGCGATCACCAGGTACACACCTGACGGGACGAGCTGGCCGCTGAAGTCCCGAAGATCCCAGCGGGACTGGCCTCCGCGGGTCCGGAATCGCGCCACCACCTCGCCCAGCCCCGAAACGATGCTGACATCGGTACGATCCACGAGTCCGCGGACCGTGACCGAAGGCTCCGAGATACTGCCCAGTACGACAGGATTAGGAAAAACGAAAAGATCGCCCGGGCTGGCGGCGGGGCTCACGGCGTCTATCCCCACACTTACGAGGCCCGCGTCCGTCGCGAGGAAGGCCTCTCCGCGATCCGCCACAATTTCGATCGCCAGCACGGCATTGGAGAGCAGGGGCGACGACTCGGTCGTCAGCCGAAGCACCTCTTCAAAACCGTCCTCGGCGTTCGTGACGACACGGACCCCGTCGTCAGTGGCGATCCACAGCCGGTTCGCCGGATCGACGGCCAGATCGTTGATCGGAAGGCCGAGATAGAGGAACGTCCCTTCAGATCGGTCCGAACGCTGCGGCCAGATTGCGACCGCCGACGGGTCGCGTGCGACAACGCCCGTGTTGACGAAGTATGCCAGACCCTCCTCCGTCCCTATCCAGACCAGGCCGTCGCGGTCCTCCACCACCGCCTTGACGCCACGTCCCGGGAGCCCTTGACCGCCCCCTCCCTTCGTTCCGAAGAACCGAAATGAATCGTCGGCCGGATCCGCCGGATCCGAACCGGTATCCAGGACGAGCAGTCCTTTCACGAGGTTGAAGTTCGATTCCTCACGAAGAATGATCCACTTCTGCCCGAACGAGTCAATGTAGACCACACCGTACGCCGTTGCGCTCGAAGTAAGCCCTTCGCCGACCATCGGCGGGAGAGCCGACCATGTCCCGTCGGCGGACCGGTAGTGAAGCGGTACGGAGGAGCCCCGCGTGGTAGCCCAGAGTCCGCCGTCAGGCTCCGCGGCTACTCCGCCCACCACGATGAACCCGGGGAATCCCGCGGCCGACCGGAGCGACGAGTTCGATTCGTTGAAGAGCTCGAGGGGCCCTTCGGACAGCACTCGCACGACCCCGCCACCCTCGGACGCGACCCATCCGGATCCGTCGTCGCCTACCGCCACGTGTGTGAAGCTTCGTTTGCCCTGAAGGATGTTGTCGGTCCGCTCGGAGAAGTTGGCCCAGGATCCGTCCGCGGCCAACCGATGGAAACTGTCGCCGCCGAGGACGCCGGCCGCCCACAGCGACCCGTCGGGCGCTGCGGCGAGGTCCGCGAAAACGCTCGATGACGGACCCTCCGGCAAAAAGGAGGCGGAAAACTGTTGCGCTTCAAAGGTGCCGGACGGCGGCACACCCAGCGTCAGGAGCCCCGTTCCTGCCGACGCGACCCACAGTGCGCCGCCCGCGATCACAGCGTCACTCGGAAACCCGGCTTCGGCCAGAGAAAACCTGGATGTCGCCATCGAGGCGTCAATCGTCAGGATCTGAAACGGCGTCACACCCACTACCAGGCCGCCAGCCGCGACAAGCCGCGAAACCGCATTCGCGTCGAGACCCATCGGAACGAAGTCGCCCCCAGCCCGCCTCAGGTACACATCCGACTCGGTCCCCACGAGCATCTGTCCCTGAAACGACACGACCGCACGCGTGTCCGCAACGGGCGGAGCCTCGATCCGCCAGACTGCCGGATCCTGCAGGTTGGCCGATCCCAGCGGGGCGATCGCCAGCCCACGGTCCGTCGCCGCCCACACCGAGAGTACGCCCTGGTCGTCCGGCGCGAACGTCAGATCTTTGACCGGCGTGGCGGCCGGGAGCGTACCGAGCCGCGAGTAAGAGTCCCTGACCTCGCCGAGCACGGGATCAAACACGACGATGCCGAACTCGGTACAAACGAACAGCGAGTCCCCGCGGACAATGGTCCGGTTGATAGCCCTGCGGCTGAACCGTGTCGCTCTCGAGATGTCCAGGTACGACACCACGGATCCCGCCTCGCGGTCGATCCGGTCCAAAACCCCATCGGCATACCCCACCCACACGGCCGATCTCGCTTCGTCGTAGGCGATCGTCGCAGCGGAGACCGCATGCAGTCCGTCGACAGCGGTCAGCGTTCCAATCGATCTCGATTGCCCGTCAACGTAAAACACGCCGCCGTCCGTCGACGCCCAGACTTGATCGCCGGTGTCGGCGAGGGCCGTCACGTTTCCCATCGAGGTGTGGGCCGTCCAGCTGCCGAGCTGCGCAAGTCCGGGACGCGCAATGACGAGGCAAGCGCTGAGCGCGATCAGCCTGAGCGAATTCTGCATTTTACCGCCGGAAACAGATTGGGCACGGCGAGAAGACTTGCCGACGGTCGACCGTGTCGTAGCAAGTAAGCCGATAGGCAGAGAAAACGCTCGAGGATAGTATTAGATCTGCCGCAGAAGATTGACCATCTCAATCGCAGCCGCAGCCGCCTCCGCACCCTTGTTGCCCGCTTTCGTCCCGGCACGCTCAATGGCCTGTTCGATCGTGTCCGTCGTGACAACACCGAAGATCACTGGCACGTCCGTCTCGATGGAGGTCTGCGCTACTCCGCTGGCTACCTCACGGCACACGAGATCGTAGTGGGAAGTGGCCCCACGGATCACGGCCCCCAGACACACCACCGCATCATAAGCGCCGGACTTCGCCAGCCTCCGTGCGACGAGCGGGATCTCGAACGAACCGGGGCACCACGCGACCGAGACCCGATCCATATCGGCACCGTGTCGACTCAAAGCATCGAGAGCACCGCTCAGGAGTCTCTCCGTGATGAACGAATTAAAGCGGGATACGACCACCGCGAACGATGCGTCCGAAGCATCCAGCTTTCCTTCAACGATTTCCGGCATGGCAACGCAGAAAGTTCACAAGGGATGGTCAGACGCCCGAAAGGACGGTTTGATTCACCGTCCGTCGTCTTGCGAAGACCCGAGACGCCGGGCGCGCACGCGGAGAGTGTCGACGGCTTTTTCCGAGATTGAATAGGTGCCGAGCACGCTCGAAAGGCCATCGGCGCTCCCGTGAAAATCCGAGCCTCCGGTGACGGCCAGCCCGTAGCGCGTTGCGAGATGCTCGTAGTAGTCTGTCAGGCGTTGGTCGTGCGAGGGATGCACGACCTCGATGCCGTCGAGTCCGAGTTCGCACAGCGCCCCAATCTTCCGTTCATCGAACCAGTCGCCCGGGTGGGCAAGTGACGCGCAGCCACCAGCCTCGTGTACGACGCGAATCGCTTCCTCGACCGAGACGGTCGCCGCCGGCACGTAGGCGGCGCAACCCGCCCCAAGGTAGTCGCGAAAAGCGGTCGACACCGTGTCCACCTCGCCGATCTCGACAAGGTGCTGCGCGAGGTGCGCTCGCGTCGGGGTACCCTTCGCGATCTCAGCCAACCGGTCAGCGTCGACGGCGACTCCCGCACTGCCAAGCCGCGAGGCCATCTCCCGGAGTCGCTCGCGTCGTCGAAGCCTCATCAGGTCAACATATCCTTGCAGAGGCTCGCGCTCGTCAACGAAATGACCCAGGACATGGTACTCGACGCCCTCGTGGTGGGCACTGATCTCTATTCCGGGAACGAACTCGATGCCCAGGGAACGGGCCTCCGCAGCCGCCTCGGGGTTGCCTGCGATCGTGTCGTGATCGGTCAGGGCGAGTATTGCGATGCCGGCCTGCGCCACGCGCTGTACGAGCTCGCCCGGGGCAAGTGCTCCGTCGGAATACGAGGAATGGGTATGCAGGTCGGCGATTCGTAGATTCACGCCGAGAAAATACATCCCGGTCAGGCCCGTCGCGCGACGCGATGGTCTCCCGGGTCTCTCAAGTAGCTCGCCCCGACGCTATGGATCGCATCTGGAGCCCCTGGCGCTCTCAGCATATCGAACGCATTGCGGCCGAGCCCGACGAATACGGCAAGGACCTCTTCGAGGGCATCGGTGCCGATCCGAAGCGGGACGACGAGAACTTCGTGCTCTGGAGAGGGGAAAATGTCTTTGTCGTAATGAACCTCTTCCCGTACAACAACGGGCACCTTCTTATCGTACCGTACAGGCCGGTAGCGGACTATTCCGGCTTGACGTCAGAAGAGCGGGCAGAGCTTGCAGAAACCATTGACCGCTGTATACGCTGGCTCAACCACTCGCTTCAGCCGGACGGATTCAACGTGGGAATGAATATTGGAAAGGCGGCAGGAGCAGGAATTCCCGACCATCTGCACGCCCATGTGGTGCCGCGTTGGACCGGCGACACAAGCTTCATGGCATCCGTGTCGGACCTTCGGGTCATTCCCGAATCCATGGAGGACACCTTCGGGCGGCTGAAGCTGGCCGTCGAGGAGATCCAGATCTAGGCAGGAAGTTAGATCGCAGCCTGCTTCGATATCGCGAGCTATGAACCAGAGCGCAAACGAACAGCGAACGAATGCGGCCGGGCCGGCCACCGAACGGCAATACGGGGTAAGCTACCGGAACATCGTGATCTCGGTGCTCCTCAGTCTGGTGGTGGTCGTAGTCATCGGGTTTGTGACGTGGGAGCCACAGGCCCTGCGCCTGATGTGGGATTCCTTTCATCCGTGGTTCCTGGGGCTCGCGCTGGCCACGGTCATCGCAAGAATCATAGTAGGCGGCTGGCGTCTGCAGTACGTGTCGAGCGGTCATCTCACCTTCAGTGAAGCCATCCGCGGCCAGCTCTCGTGGGACTTCTTCTCGATTGTCACGCCATCCGTGATAGGGGGTGGACCCATTGCGGCCGTGTACCTGTCGCGGGTGAGCACTGTTAGGGTCGGCGAGGCCACGGCCCTGCTGTTCTTCGCGATGCTGCTCGATCAGTTTTTCTTTGCGGCGACCGTTCCCCTGCTGATCATCGCGACGTTCTTCCTGCCCGTGTTTCCTCCGGCCATCGGGACCGTCGGAACGACGACGTTCCTGTTGTACTTCGTGGGTCTGATGGGCTGGGTATCGCTGTTCGCGTACATAACGTTCTTCCGACCTCAGGTCCTGGAGAAGTGGACCGCGAAGATCTTCCGGATTCGCTGGCTGAGGAAGTATGAGGATCGAGTGGCTAAGGAGATGACGTCCCTGCAGGAACGGGCGAGACTCATCCGATCACAGCCGCCCGGCTTTTTCGTCAAAGGCTCTGTGCTGACGCTGGTGGCATGGTCGACGCGGTACCTCCTGGTGATCTTCATCATCTGGAGCGTCCACGAAAACCTGGACGTGCTTCTGGCGCTGATACGGACCGGAGCGATGACGCTGGCCTCGCTTATCCTGCCAACCCCCGGCGGCTCGGGAGGAGTCGAGGGACTCTACGCACTTTTTCTGGGACCACCGATAATGCCCAAGTTCCTCGTGGCGCCGACACTGCTGGTGTGGCGCGTCCTCGGGTATTACGTGTACATCGGAATCGGTGGATACCTGACGATGCACCGAGTGCGTGAAGAAATCAGGGCCAGGCGCATCGCAGCGGTGACGGTGGACACGACGCCGTCCGGCTCGTGACCAGAATGCGGATTCAACCGTGTCTACGCTGACAATCAACGACCGCCGCGATAGAGCCGACAGATTCGTCTTCCGGGATCTTCACCCGCACGCGCGATTCGGCACCGCCAGCGACCGGTATGCAGGGTGGATCGGGCAGATCTACACGGACGAGTATACCGTGAGCAGCCGACGCCGAAAGCTCGGCGGCCGCACGTTTGAGGAGCGCACCGTGCCCGTCGAGTCCGTGGCGGAGTATTTCGAGCACTTCGAGATACTCGAGCTCGACTTCACCTTCTATCGCCCGCTCATCGACGCCGACGGAAAACCGACAACGAACTACGGTGTGCTCCAGCGATACGCGGACTTCGCGCCGGACAATGCCTCGTTCCTTCTGAAGGCACCGCAGGCGTTTTTTGCGCGGCGATTCCGGCGTCAGATCCAAGGAAAGCGAACGTACGTCGACAACCCGGACTTCCTAAATGCGCCTGCCTGTGCCGGCAGCTTCATCCACCCCGCACTGGAGATCCTGGGCGACCGAATTGTCGGCATCATCTTCGAGCAGGAGTATCAGCGTGTGTCCGACTCGCCCGACCCGCTCGAGAACGTTGCCGAGCTCGACAGATTCTTCGGCGATCTGCCCCACCTCGTTCAGCCGCACATCGAGATCCGGTCACCGCACCTGTTGCAGCCGGCCTACTTCGACTGGCTCCAGGACAGAGGGATCGGCTTTGTCTTCAGTCACTGGACGTGGCTGCCTCCAATTCGTAAGCAGTGGGCTCTGAGCGGCGAGCGCTTCACCGCGGCCGACCGGCAAATCGTCGTGCGTCTCCTGACGCCCCTCGACGTTCCCTACGCCGAAGCCTACGCACGCACGCATCCTTTCGATGCCGTCGTAGACGAGGTTGCCAACAGCCCTCAGGCGCAGCGAATGGTTCTCGACACGACCGCGCTGGCCTTCCGCGCCGAGGCCGAGGATGCGGAGCTGAACGTGATCACGAACAACCGTGCGTGGGGAAACGCACCCGAGCTGTCGAGAGCCATCGCCCGGCGCATCCTCGATGAGGAAGAGCGGCGCTCGTCCGGTGTTGCCTAATCGCGGCCGTAGTCGTCTTCCAGCCGCTCGATGTCGTCCTCGATGCAGACGCCCATCTGCGTCTCGATGATGACCAGGGGTTCCACGCCGTCGTTCTCGATGCGATGGACGCCGCCACGTGGGATGAACACGGCATCTCCCGGCGCCACGTCGATCACCTCGTCGTTGAGTGTGAACTTGCCCGTGCCCTGCACGATGGCCCAGTGCTCACTGCGCTGAGCGTGCCGCTGCAGCGAAAGTCGCTGGCCCGGATTGACAACGATCCGCTTCACGCGATAGCCGGGCTCGTTCAGATATTCTTCCCAGCGGCCCCACGGCCGAACATCAAACTCGATCATCACGGTCCCTCACTCGCTGACTTGAGACGGAGCATCAGGATTCCGGCCAACGAACCGGAGTCCGAGGAGCAGAATCGAACCCCCAATTAGCATCGACAGCCACCAGGGAAACCCAAATCCGGTGGGGATGGTGCCGATCAAGATCGCCACCAGTCCGACGGTAAGCGCGTAGGGCAACTGCGTTCTGACGTGATCGATGTGGTCGCAGCCCGAAGCCATGGACGACAGAATCGTCGTGTCGGAGATCGGCGAGCAGTGATCCCCCCAGACGGCGCCGGCAAGTACGCACGAGACGGTGGAATACAGAATGTGATAGTGGGCCGCATCACCCATTCCGTTGACCACCAGCACCGCCCATGTGAGGGGCAGGACGAGAGGCATCAGAATCCCCATCGTTCCCCAGCTGGAGCCGGTGGCGAATGCGGTAGCCGCCGACAGCACAAAGATGATCGCCGGGAGGAGGCCCGCGGGTATTGCGTCGCCAAGGACCAGGACCAGGTACTGCGCGGTACCCAGCACCTCCGTGATCCCCGACAGCGACCACGCGAGCACGAGGATAATCATTGCGAAGAGCATCGACTTCAATCCGGCGTACCACGCTTCGACCGTCTGCGCCACTGTCAGGATGCGCTGGCCGACGGACAGCGCGTAGGCAACCAGGACACCGAGCAGAGAAGCCCACATGAGGGCCTTGTAGCTGTCCGCCGTCCCGATGATGTCCCGGATCGTATCGCCCTCGCCCGTTACGTACAGCCCAACCATGACACCGAGCACTAGCACAGCGACCGGCAGGATGGCGTTCAGCGCCCTTTGCGGTTTCCCCTCGATCGGCCGCGTGTGCTCGCCCTCAGTCGCCTCGGAATCGACCGAGGCCCCGGGCCTGAGCAGCTGTCCCGTCGAGCGAGCTCGAACCTCGGCGCTGTACATCGGGCCGAAATCGTTCCGCGACAAAACGACTGCAAAAACGAAGAAGATCGCTAGCACCGGGTAGAAGCTGTACGGAATCGACTCGAGAAAGACGGCGTACGCCGACACGTCGAGTCCCTCGATCTTGTCCACCGCCGTCCCGATCAGGCCGACCTCGTATCCGATCCACGTCGTGACCAGAGCCAGGCACGACACCGGGGCCGCCGTTGAGTCGACGATGTAGGCAAGCTTCTCACGTGATATGCGGAGACCGTCGGTCACCGGCCGCATGGTATTGCCCACGACCAGCGTGTTCGCATAGTCGTCGAAGAACACCACAAGACCCAAGACTGCGGTGGCCAGCTGCCCCTTTCGAGCCGAGGTCGCCCATCCTGCAATCCTGTTCACCACGCCGTTCATGCCGCCGTTCCGGGTGATGATGCCCACCATCCCCCCGATCATAAACGAGAAAAGAATGATGGCGGCGTGATCCTCATTGGCGAGCGCCTCCAGCACGAACACCTGGAACGAGTCCAGCAGGCCCTGCAGCAGCCCGGGTCCGGAGAATCCATATGCGGCCCAGCCTCCGATCCAGATGCCGAGGAAAAGTGCCGGTATCACGCGTTTGAAGGCCAGCGCCATGGCGATCGCGATGAGCGGCGGCAGCACAGAGACCCATCCGAAATGGTCGCGCTTTTCTGCTGACACGACCGTTTGCTGGCCCGCTGCCGCCACCGTCGACGAGTCTTCCGCCACCGCCTCCACCGGATCGGCGGTGACCTGACCGGCATCCTGCGCCCTGGCCGGCAATGCGGTCGCCGCGCCCACGAGCAAAGCGGTGCAGATCAGGAACGTCGTTCTTGCTCTCACGCGGTAGCCCTCACAGCGTGCCGAAGATGCGGTCACCGGCGTCGCCAAGACCGGGACGTATGTAGGCGTTCTCGTCCAGCTCGCGATCGACGGCCGCCGTCACGATCCGCACGTCGGGATGCGCGTCCTGCATCGCCCGGATCCCTTCCGGTGAGGCCACGAGGCAGACGAACGTGAACGTAGCGCCTCCCCGCGCCTTCAGATGCGAGATAGCACCGATTCCGCTGCCGCCCGTCGCGAGCATGGGATCGACGACAAAGGTGTGCGTGGCATGAATCCCGTCGGGAACGCTCGAATAGTAGTCGACGGGCTGGAAGGTCTTCTCGTCGCGATACATTCCGAGATGCCCGATACGCGCTTCGGGCACGTACCGCACGAAGCCGTCGACCATTCCGAGGCCTGCCCGAAGGATGGGCACGACCACCAGGTCTTCGTCAATGCCGAACCCCGTCGTCGTCTCGAGTGGCGTTTCGACGTCAACCTCCCGTACCGCGAGCTCGCGCATGGATTCGTAGGCGAGGATGGCTGCGGCGTCCGCGAGCGTCTTTCGAAACAGACCCGGAGGGGTACCCTTGCTCCGAAGGATCGTCAGATCCCGTTTCAACAGCGGATGGTCGACTACCTTCAGGGCCATTGCTTGCTCTCCCCCGCTCACGCCGGAGATCAGGAATCGGACCGTCGCTCCTCCTTCAGGCGGCGATGGACCTCCGCGTTCTCGAGCCACGGTTTACGTTCGAAGTAGCTCCGCGTGAGATCGCGCACCTTGCCCGAAAGGAAAACAAGAGCGAGAAGGTTGGGCAGGATGACGATGCCGAGTGCAACGTCGCCCATGGTCCACACGACCTGCAGCGAAACTACCGCGCCAAAAAAGTGCATTCCGACAAACACCATCTTGTATGGCAGAATGGCTTTCGGCCCGAAGAGATAATTAGCGCATCGGTCTCCGTAGTAGCTCCACGATATGGCAGTCGAAATCGCAAACAGAAGAACGCTCATTAGCACGATGAACCGCCCCCAGGTACCGGGCAGACCTTTTCGAAAACCGAGCATCGTCAGTGGTGCGCCGCTTTCGACTGCCGTTCCGAAGAGGCTTGTGAGCTCTTCGCCGGTGTCGGTTACAGCCACACCTTCAAGCGGCTTGATGACACCGCTGAACATCTTGTCGTGTGCTGCATCCAGATAGAGCGCCTCGACGGCCACTTCGTGCCATGCAAAGCGCACGTCAGAAACCTGCTCACCCGCCTGGACGCGTACCTCGGACGGCGCGTCGCTGGCGCTGTAGCGGGCAATCTTGCCGTCCGGCAGCTCCTCGACATACGAGATGTCTCCCGCGGCCAGCGTGAACTCCGTCGGGACGGCCTCCTTCCACACGCCCGTCATGATGATGACGAGTCCGGTAATGGTGCAGATGATGATCGTGTCGATGAACGGCTCGAGCAGCGCGACCACACCCTCGGACACCGGCTCGTCCGTGCGGGCCGCGGCGTGGGCGATCGGCGCAGAGCCCTGGCCCGCTTCGTTGGAGAACAGACCTCGCCGGACGCCCCACATGAGAGTGGTCAGGATGGCGCCCACCCCGGTCCCGGCAACGCCTGCCGTCGGATTGAAGGCCTCGACAAAGATGGTCTTGAAGGCAGGCAGAAGCCCCTCGATGTTGAGCCCGATGATCACCAGGCCGCCCAGTACGTAGACGGCGGCCATGAAGGGCGCCAGAATGCCCGTCACGCGACCGATCCGCCGGATCCCGCCCAGCACGACGAGCGCGACGACTGCGGCGGTGAACAGTCCGGTCACCCAGGCGGGAATCCCGAACTCCGTGTTCATTGTGTCCGCCACCGTGTTGGCCTGCACCGCGTTACCGGTCAGAAACGCCGTAAAGCCCAGCATGATGGCGAAGAAAATGGCGAGCGGCTTCCAATGGCGCCCGAGGCCACGCTCGATGTAGTACATCGGCCCTCCGGACACCGAGCCGACCAGCGCGCTGGCCTCCGTCTCCATATGGCGAAAGTTCTGGGCAAGCGTAACCTCGCTGTACTTCGTAGCCATGCCCAGGAAGGCGGTGATCCACATCCAGAACAAAGCGCCGGGCCCGCCCCAGTGGATTGCGATCGCGACACCCGCAATGTTGCCGATACCGACCGTGGCTGACAGCGCGGTCGTCAGCGCCTGGAAGTGCGAGACATCGCCCGGCTCATTCGGATCATCGTACTTGCCGGACGTGACGCCGAATCCGTGACCCAAC
>JBFGEP010000040.1:0-11706 GCA_041580055.1 Rhodothermales bacterium
GTGGCAGGACACCTTGTGGCAGGAGGTCGAGCCGGTGGCGGTGACAGGCTACTGGCTTGCCTACGTGGACGGTCACGAGGAGGAAAGCGTGAGGATCCCGATGACCAGGAGGCGGAGCCGGTTCAACCTGTCGCGGCTGGACAACTACAGGGACTTCAGTTACTACCTGCGGTCGGCGTTGCTGGAACGGAATGAGGCGCTTGTCCGGTTCGATCTATACGCCGGCTTCGGCGGCGACGAAACGATAGTCGCGGACGCGGAGACCGTGATCCGCAAGAAGCCCCGCGAGATTCGTGAGCAGGAAGCCGGTTACTTTGTTGAGCAGGCATCCGTCGAGATTCTGCGGCGGCTGACGTCGTTCTTCGGTCCGAGCCGCACGTACGTCTACCTCGACTCCTGGCAGTTCGTCGAGTCGGAGCGGCAGTATCTGATCGAGATGGAGATAACGTGGGGCAGCACGTTCCTTCGCCGCAGATGGTACAGGATTTCCGGGATTCTGGAGGTAAGCGAGGACGGGTCCGACGCCCGATTCCGCCTCCGAAGGGCAAACGATCGAGGCGCGGACCGGTGGCGCGATCGGGTTGACGGTGACGAGCTGCGACTGAGGCCGTTGCAGCCGCGACCCGAAGCGGACGCCTCCCGCCGAGACGATAGTGGCGGTTGACCTGCTAGCCCGTCGAGCGCGCGCCCGGGTCCACGAGCTTGAACCTGACCGGCAGGCGCATTCGAACGGATACCTTCTGGCCGTTCTGCTCGCCGGCAACGAAGCGTGTCTCGCGAAGAGCCCGCACGGCAGCGGAATCGCACAGCGGGTGGAGTGACTGCGTGACGAGAATGTCTCGTGCCAGACCATCCGTTCCGACGACGAACTTCAGCACGAGTCGGCCTTCGATTCCCCTCTTGACCGCTTCCTCGGGGTACTCGATGTTGATATAGTACGCCCCGAGGCCGCCACGAATGGTGGGCGGCGACTGGACGAAGTCATACACCGTCTCCCGGGCCAACATCGGGCGGACACGAGCCGATTTCGGCTCATCGTCACCCGGCCCGAGATCCCCCAGGTCGGTCGCGATCGACGCTTGCGCCGGGTCCTCCGCGGCCCGGCTTATTTTCGTCGCGATTCCGCCTCTTGCGGTCGAAGCTCGCAGTACCCGGTTGGGCTCGAGCTCGACTCGATCTGTCGAAACGATGGGGCCCCATCCGACGCGGTCAGGACCGGATCCGATCGGGCTTCGTGCGAGGAGGGTGACTGCGAGCAGGGCTGCCGCGAGCGACGCCAGCATACGTGTGACGTACGATCGCTCGCGCCGGGAGCGTCGATTGGCGACGCCGATCTTATCTGTCTCGGCGACCTGCATGTCGTCCCCACGAGTGAAGCCCTTCCCACATGTTGTTCACGTGGTCCGACCGCAAATGTTGCCGGTCCGGAGGCGACCGGTCGAATGAACCGCCCGGGCCGTAGATTTCGCCACGGTAACGCACCAGAATCAACATGGCTTCTCTTCCGGACAGGTACCGCTGCCTTCTCCTGCGTCGCGACCGAGGGACGCTGTCGGCGTCGGTCGAATCTGTGCCGTCCCGCGCCAATCCGAACGACGGAGCGGTCTCCGTCAAGGTGCTGTACTCGGCGATCAACTACAAGGACGCTCTTGCCGTGGCGGGTCGCGGCAAGATCATCAGAGGCGAATATCCGTTTGTACCCGGCATCGACCTCGTTGCAAGCGTGGTGGACGGGGGTGACAGCCTGTTTCATGAGGGCGAAATGGTGATTGGCACCGGTTGGGGACTGGGTGAGACCTGGTGGGGAGGATACTCCGAGTATCAGAAGCTGCGTCCCGAGTGGCTGGTCAGGTTGCCCGAGGGCATGGATCCAGTGACGGCGGCAACCGCGGGCACGGCGGGGCTGACGGCCATGCTGTCCGCCATCGCAATTGAATCGGCCGGGGTCCGGCCCTCAGCCGGCCCCGTACTGGTCACGGGAGCCAGCGGCGGCGTCGGTAGCCTTTCGGTCCTCTTCCTCTCCTCGCTGGGTTATGCCGTCGTGGCGTCTACGGGCAAGCCGGAAGCGGAATCGTATCTGAGGGAACTCGGCGCATCCGAGATACAGGACCGAGGTGCTCTCGCCGCGGGAGCTTCTCAGCCACTGGACTCCGCTAGGTGGGCCGGTGCGGTCGACAACGTAGGTGGCTCCACCCTCGAGGCTATCCTGAGTGGTGTCGGGCGTCATGGCGTCGTCGCTTCGTGTGGACTCGTGGGAGGGGCCGAGTTCTCGAGCACGGTGTTTCCGTTCATCTTGCGGGGCGTTCGGCTTGTCGGGATAGACTCGAACACGTGCCCTGTCGAGCGTCGCAAGGAAGCGTGGCAGAGGATCGGGCGGATGCTGTCAGCGGACAGGGCCTCGCAAATCTCTCGTCCTGTCGTGCTTGAGGATGTGGCGGCGGCCTGTGGCGACATACTGGCCGGCCGCGTACGGGGGCGCCTCATCGTTCCGTTGGAAGCCTGACGTGAGACCGAAAAGAAAAAGCCGGAGCGACATGTTTGGCGCCCCGGCTTCTTGTTGACTTCCTACGGGTCTAGTCAGGCGGCGGCGGACCGGTTCTCCTCGCTCAGCATACCGCGCTCGGAGAGAGCATCCTCCACCTGCCGCAGTCTCTCGTCCAGTGAGCCGAACTCCGTGTATGTTTGCTCCGACGTCTTGGACAGTACTCGGCCGAACTCCTTGAGGGCCATTTTCTGGTTTGTCAACTGAGACCTGATTCCCTCGCGCTCCTCTTCGCTTGCCTGTTCCCGGCTGTCGTTCTGGTCGAGGCGCGCTACAAGATCGTCGTAGTCCGACTCCAGTTTTTCTGCTCGCGAACGGACGGTCTCCAATGTCTGGATCAGGTTGTCGGGAATGGCCGGGGCGTCGTGGTGCAATTCGGTTGCTTTCTGTGCTGTCCGATAGAAGTAGAAGGCCAGGCCAGCGAGCACGAGCGCCGGCAACTGCCGGACAGCTTCGACGAGGATACTCTCCATTTGGGTTTACGAGTGGTGGCGTTGAAAGTGCGGAATGCGGGGTGCTCTCCGTGGTATCGGCCAGCGATGTGAGTTTTAAAGCTGAATCAAACGTCCAGCGGCGGCGCTTCTGGTCATTGTCGTCGGTCAATCAGACCCGCCCGCGTGCACTTAACTGAGCCATCGTGCGGTCGATATAGAAATCGTGTCTGGAGCCCGCGATTTGCCCCATTACACGATATGAGTGGGCCCGCCGCCACGCCACCATGCCTTCACTGACACCTCATCAACCGCAGTTCAGGACCTTCGTCAACTCTTGACGGCAGTCTGGTTCAGACTCGGGACCGCCTCATCCTGCCCCAATGAAACCGACCAACTCTTCCAAGAAGTTCGACATCAAGGCGCAGATCGGTAAGATCACGAGCCTGCTCGATGACGAGCGGTCTGATGAGAATCCGGATCAGCCCCTTGACGCGTCGGAAGACTCGCCGGAAGCCGGCACAGGACGTCAGGTTGGGCGCGACGTCCACGAGGCAGGTGCGTCGTCTCCGGCAAGCGATGGCGATCTGGAGGGCATCATCGGAACAGATGTCGACAGGGGCTTCTTCGAACACGTAGGTGAGGACAGTGGTGGCCCGCCGACGGAATACGTAGATGATCCGACGTTCGACAGAGAAATGGCCGACGACCGGGGCCCGACGCGCCCGGCGAACGTTGACCGCCCGAGTGTCGATGCCGTTCGCGATGACGTGATCGTCTCCGACGGATCACCGAACGAGGCTGACGCCGACGAAGACGACTCCGAGCAGTACGCGGGACCCATCGATGCGCACGGCAACGTCATCGAGATCGAGGAGGAGGCGATTGTAAGGGGCAAGAAGGTAGCGGACCGAGTGGTGCAGCGACTCGTAAGGAAGGAGCTGATCACCGACGCTCAGCTCACCGACAGCCTCGAGGAGTGGCAGCGGCTTCGGTCCGAGGGATACAAGGTCCCGTTGTGGAGGGTGATCACGCTGGATCCTCGCGTTGACCGAGAGCAGATCTACCGCGAGGCTGCCGACGTCTATGCCTTCAAGGAGGCGAAGATCTCCTATCGGGAGGCGCTGGCCTTCGTAGAGGCTGTCGCGGAGCAGTTCGAAGGCCCGAACCTCGACCGCATGATAGAGCTGTTCGTGATTCCGATCGCGCAGTTCGCGGAGTCCCGGACGGGCGAGGTGCGCTGGGTGTTTGCGACCCACGATCCGACCCGACCCGAAGTTCATCGATTGATGCACCAGCTGCGGTTGCGTCGATTTGAACTTCGCTACACGTCGGAGTCGTTCATCGGCGAGTTGATCACAGAAGGCTTCTTGTCGAAGAACGAGTACCTGGATCGCCTGAACGAAGACCCGCTGATCTACGATCTCGGTGCGAACTACGAAGAGGAGGGAGGTCTGATCGACGAGGAGGCGCTCGAGGCCGAGATAAATCGATCGTCACTGATCAATCTCTTTGAGGCCACCCTCGTCGAGGCCGTCAAGAAGGGGGCGTCCGACATTCACATCTTCCCGACGGCCGAGGGGCAGATTGAGATCAACTTCCGCGTGGACGGCGAGCTGACGAGGTGGCACGTCGAGGAGAGAATCCATCCCGAGGCGTTTCTGGCCGTCGTCAAGGACAACTCCAACAATGTCGATCGCTTCGAGCGCGACACCGCACAGGACGGCTCGATCCAGCGCCGGATCGCCGACGCGCTGATACGCTTCCGCGTGTCCATCCTCCCGATATCCTCTCACAGACCGGGCGTCAATTCCGAGAGCATCGTCATCCGAGTGCTCGACGACCGGAAGGTGCTGACCGACCTGAACAAGCTCGGAATGCTGGACGACTCGATGATGAGGTTCGACCATGCTATCCGGCAGCCGTACGGAATGATCATTCTCACCGGCCCGACGGGGTCGGGGAAAAGCACGACCCTCGTGGCCGCGCTCCATCAGGTCATCACGCCCAAGGTGAACGTGCTGACCGTGGAGGACCCGGTCGAGTATCTGATCAGGGGTGTCCGCCAGATCAAGCTGAGCCATCGCCTGGACATGGAAGGGGCGCTCAGATCGATTCTTCGACACGACCCGGACATCGTCATGGTCGGTGAGATGCGTGATCGCCAGACGGCCGAGCTGGCCATCAAGCTAGCCAACACGGGGCACCTCACGTTCTCGACACTCCATACCAACGATGCCGTCAGTGCAGTGAGTCGGTTGTACAAGATGGGCATCGAGCCATTCCTGATCGCCTACGCGATAAACATCGTGGTTGCCCAGCGACTCATCCGAAAGCTCTGCCCCGACTGCAAGGCCGAGATGAAGGACAAGGACGAGGAGCTTCTGGGCTACCTCGGTTTCTCGAAGGAAGAGGTCAGGAAGACCAAGTTCTACACAGCCCAGATGGGCACGGACTGCCATACCTGCGGCGGGCAGGGCTACAAGGGGCGGCGTGCGATCGCCGAGACGCTTCCGTTCTCGAACGAGATCAGAAAGAAGGTTCTGGCCGCAGGCGAAATGATCGACGAGGAGGGGCTGCGCAAGCAGGCGCAATCCGAGGGAATGCGGTCCCTGCGTGACTCGGCCAAGAAGATCGTCGAGATGGGGGAGACCTCCATCGAAGAAATGGTTCGCGTCACCGGTACGTCGGACTAGGCGATCTCGGGTTCGGCCTTAATGCGAGCGATTTCCGACCGATATCTCGACTAACCGGTGGTCCGACCTTCGCCAGGGTCGACGCTACCGGCTTTTCGCCACCAAATACGCCGATCCCATGCCAGAACCAACCACACGCCGCGCCGACGGCGACGAGGCAGCGTTGACAATCCCCGCCGCTGCGTTTCGGGACCGAGTCGTTCGGGTCGCATTCTCGAGAGGCCTTCTTACGACGGACGAAATTGCGTCAGCATGGTCCGATTTCGAAAAGGAAGAAGGCTCTCCGGGAAGCAGATTCTGGAGATTCGTGGCGGATCGCCAGCGGTCAGGCCGTGAGGCGATCTACGCGTTGGCGGCCACCACGTACGGTTTCGACGAGATCGGGATCTCCGTCTCAGACGTCATCAGCTTCGCCCGGGAGGTGAAGGGCCAGTTCTCAACGGAGGATTGGGAGAACATGTCACGACTTCGGATCCTCCCGATCGGGTACCACGATGATGATGCGCCCCAGGGGAGACGACTCGTCTTTGCCTGTTCTGATCCGACGCGCATGGAGGTCAACAGCTTTCTGTCGCGTCTGTCGAAGCAGTCTTTCGTGCTGGTGTATGCCGCGGCGACGTCTATCGACTACGTAGTCGACCGCGTGCTGCCGGTGCTGTTCTCCGGCGAACGCAAAACGTCGGGACGCATCTTCAAGCCCGCCGTGCGCCTGGTCCCGCTGGATCCGATAAGAGACGCCGTCGAGGACCGGGGGACCTACAGGCGAGCCGCCTGAGTCAACCGCTAGCCAGTGCTCTGCATCGCTGCGGCGATCCCGTTGATGCTGAGGAAAAGAGCGCGCCGGATGCGTTCCGCCTCGTCGGCGTCGGCCGCCCTATACCGTCGTATCAGCTCGATCTGCATGATGTTCAGCACGTCAGTGAAAGGGTTTCGCATGCGAATCGAGTTGCGGATTACGGCGCTGTCGGCGAGGAGCTCGTTCTGGCCCGTGATCTCGAGAATGTGGCGCTCCGCCGCTCGGAAGTCTGCTTCGAGGTCGTCATGGAACCCGCTGGCCTCGAGGTTTGCGTAGCGCCTGCTGATCTCCAGACGCGCTCGCGCCATCTCATGCTGGGCGCTGTCGATCACGGCCGAGAAGAACGGCCACGATGTGTAGAGTTGTTTTAACTCATCGATGTGTCCGTGCTCGTTGGCCAGCGTGAGCGCCGCACCCAATCCGTACCACCCGGGCACGGTGTACCGCGCCTGGGTCCACGAGAAGACCCAGGGGATAGCGCGCAGACTCTCGAAGTCGACCTCGTCCGCCGACTTCCGCGATACCGGGCGCGATGCGATCGGAAGTCGGCTGATGTGTTCGATCGGGGTCACGCGCGTGTACCAGTACCAGAGTCGGTCGTTGTCGATGAGAGATCTGTAGGCGTCCATCGATGAACGGGCCAGTTCGTCCATCATCGTGACTTCGGCGTCGTCCGGTTGAAACGACCGGGTTTCTCCCCGAACGGAGGCAGCCGTCGCCAGAACCGTGGCGTTCACGATCTGCTCGAGGTGCCGGTGCGCGATGTCAGCGAGAGCGTAGCGGAAACTGATCATCTCGCCCTGCTCCGTGAATCGAATCCGTCCGGACTGTGAAGACGCCGGCATGGCCACGATGGCCTGATTGGCGCGACCGCCTCCGCGCCCCACCGTGCCGCCGCGTCCGTGGAACAGCCGAAAGTCCACGTCATGACGCCGACATACGTCGCCCAACCTCCTCTGCGCGCGATACAGTGCCCAGTTGGCCATCCAGTACCCGCCATCCTTGTTGCTGTCCGAATAGCCGAGCATGATCTCCTGGAGACCGCCGCGCGCCCGGAGGTGAAGCTGGTAAACCGGATGCTGAAACAGCTCGTCCATGAAACCGTCGGCGCCGGCCAGATCGTCGATCGTCTCGAAAAGAGGCACGATATCGAGAGTCGTCTCCACCCGGCCGTCTGACAGCCGCCAGCAGGCCGCCTCCTTGGCCAGCAGCATGACCTCGAGCAGGTTGCTCACGTTGTGCGTCATCGAAACGATGAAGCTGCCGATGGAGGCCGGGTCGACCTCTATCGCTTCCCGAATCACGCTGAACGTGCCGAGCACCTCTCGCGCCGTTTCCGGAAGCCTCGAATCGGCCGACGAAAGTGGACGCCGACCCTTGAGTTCGCGGGTAAGCAGCGCCTGCTTTTCGGCTTCGGGCAGTTGGTCGTAGTGTTCCGCCACGCCGGCCTCCCGCAACAGCTCCGCCACGGCTTGCCCGAGGACCGCCGAATGTTGCCGAACGTCCAGCGCAGCGAGGTGGAAGCCGAAGGCCCGACCCCTGTCGAGAAGGTGTTCGAGCCGGCTCGCGAATGCCGGGTTGCCGACACCGACTTGTCGCAGGCTGCGCTTCATCGTCAGGAGATCATCCACGTAATCCGCCGCGGAGTAGAGCGCCTCGGGCCCCACCCGCGGAGCGGCCGGCACGATTTCCTCACCCAGCAGATGCCGGATCCTCGCCATCATGTAGCTGATCTTCAGCCGGTAAGGCTCGTGCCGGTAAAGGTCGATTACGAGATCCGGCAGCGTGATCTCGTCGCGGTCCCGTTCAATGGACGCAGAGAGAATCTCCGGGACCTCCGCCTGGCGGTCCGAAACGCTGAGGTCGCGTCGGAGGCTGCGGAGCTCCGTGAGATATATCTGGAGGACCGTGCGGCGGTGAATCTCCGCCGTGCGAAGGGTGATGTCCGGCGTGACGAATGGATTGCCGTCCCGGTCGCTGCCGATCCACGAACGCATCCGAACGACCGCTCCCACGTCCACATTCACGCCATAGTGCCGCCGCATAGCCCGGCGCAAGTCGCTCTGGATCCTGGGGATCACATCCCAGACCGCGTTCCGAATGAAGTAGAGCCCGTGCTCAACCTCGGTCTCGACCCTCATCCCGGAGCTTCTGACCTCGTCGGTTGCGAAGAGCAGGGCAATCTGTTGATGTATCTCTGCGAGGGCATCCTCGTGCTCGATGGGCGTCAGCCGGAATTCCTGAAGGCGGGACAGCATCGCGGCGATGGCCTGCTGCTTGAACAGGATGCTTCGTCGGCGGGCCTCGGTCGGGTGCGCGGTGAAGGTGGGTTGTATGTCTATGCGCGAAAGGAGCTGCTCCACGTCGGCCGCTGACCATCCCCTGGCCCGCAGCCTTCCCACGGCCTCGTCGATGGATTCTGAGCGTGGCGCATCCACAGTGCTGCTTCGGGCGCGCTCGCGATTTATCCTGACGATCTCCTGTTTCTCTGACTGATTGATCAGGTGAAACATCGCCGTGAACGACTTCAGCAGAGTAGCGATAGACTTGAGGTCCAGCGATCCGACCACTGTGGCCGCCTCGTCGCGATCCTCCGGGCGTCCGGCTCGCTCCGACTGTATGCAGAGCGTGCTGAGCCGCCGTGCCAGCTCGAGTTGATCGGGTCCCGCTTGCTCGAGCATGACGGCGGAGAGCGTCCCGACAAGCAAGTTGATCTGCTCTGCGAGTGGCCCTGAGATTCCGTCTTCGACGGAGTCGAAGGTCGCAATGGGGCTGTGGTCCGGTTGGAGTGGCGTCATCGTACGTTCGTGAGGCCCGTCGAGTGGTCGGGACGCGGCCGGTCGCATGTTGGCGTGACTAGCCGGCGCGTATCGGGATCACCACCTGCGTCGTGTCCCAGAGAATGCGCAGGGCGGTACCCTCTTCACCGGCATCCTCGAGGGAAACCGTGAACGCTTCGTGGACCCTGGGTACGACGTCGACGTCCACGTCGAAGCGGACTACGTCTTTGGCCGGGTCGTAGTCGTATGCGCCCCACTGGCCAAGGCCGCCATTGACGATTACGGTCCAGGCATCCTCACCGGGGATCGTGAACAGCGCGTAGGTGCCCGCATCCAGGGGCTGTGGGCCAAAAACGATCGGGCCCGTACTCGTGATCTCCGTTGCCTCGTTTGCCCCGGTTCTCCACACCTCTCCGAATGGAACCAGGCCGCCGAAGATGGTGCGCCCGCGCTTCCGCGGCGACGAGTAGACGACCTTCACATAGATGTCGCCGTCCAGCATCGCCGTCGTCACCGCCATCGGACTCATGCGCGCCTCCGGTGCAGGCACGTAGCTAGAGGTGTCGGGAGCGGCGGCGCCCGATTCCTGGGCGTTCGTCGAAGCACGGCACGAAGTAAGCGAGAACAAGACGGCGACGGTCAGCATCTTGCCGACCAGGCGGAGACTGCGTGCGGTCATACGGTGTTTACCGGACTAGGTCGATGGAACAACACGGTCATGCTCAATCTGAATTCAGGGGAATAATACGAACATCCTCGTGTTTGACCTCCGACACGAGCTCGATGAGACCGGCCTCGTACAGATCATCAAATCGATGTACTGCCGAGCCTATCGTGTCCGGGCTGGCCGAGAAGTTGAGGTGGTCCACAACAAGAAACCCGTTGACGCGGCGCGGATTCACGAACTGCCGGAATCGCGATCCGGTCTCATTTGTCAGGTAGTAGTAGGCCATGAAGTCTATCGTATGGAGGTCGGCGTTGATCCAGTAGACGAACCGGTCGCGGAAGTCCGGGCCGCCCTCCTCCTGAGTGAAGGTCACCTCCACCTCGTGATACGTCTGGCCATTGAGGTCCGAAGTCCCGAGGTACCGTGGAATCACGGCGGGGTCCTTGAGCGGCAGCGGAAGCGAAGCGAAGTACACGACAGAGTTTACCTTCTCGAGTATGGCGCTCGCGGTTCGCTCGTCGATGGTCTGCAGGACGCCGTTCCTCTCTCGCGAGACGCCGTCGTTCGTGAGCCGATCCACCACGGCGCCGATGCTGTCCTCGTAGGTTCTCGCATACGAGAAGACACCATCGAGTCGCCGCGCCAGATATCTGTCCCCCCTGAATGTGAACTCCATCTCCGCTCGGCTGAGGTTCGCTGCCCCGTGAGCGTCATACGACCTTTCGAGGAACGTCCTGCCGCGGTCCTCGCTCACACACGAGCCGAGGAGCAGGCCGCAGACGATGATGAAGCAGCGCTTGTGGGTCATAACAGCTGGCGACGATCTGCCACGCGATCGCCTTTGCTTTTTGTATCGTTTGGAGCCCGTTTGTTTCCGGAGGCGGCGTTCTCCGCCACCGGGGCTGACGATACCGTTGCAAGAGTCGGGACCGCGGCGGAAATTCATTGCCCGACTTTCGTGAGATTCCCCCGGATTGTACCCATGGATTTTGTTGTGCCGGAACAGGCTGGCGGCAACAAGGTACAGGGTTTCTCACTCGCCCCGACCAGTATTATTGCCGAGGAGCGCTCGACGCAGGATATCACCCACTAGCGCCGGCTACGGCGTTCAGCACGCTCTTGCGACATCAGGACCCACTTCATCGGGCGGCTTCGGGGGTCGAGTTGAATTCGATCGCGTTAATTGACTAACTAACCAGGAGTCAGAAAGGTGACGAAGGCTGATATTGTTGACCAGATTGCAGACGGAACGGGCCTGACCAAGACGGAGACCGAGGCGGTCATCAACGGTTTCATGGCGATTGTGAAGTCTGCCCTCACTGAAGGGGAGTCCGTATATTTGAGAGGGTTCGGTACCTTCAAGTCGCAGCGCAGGGCAGCCCGGACCGCAAGGAACCCGCGGACGAACGAGGAAGTCCGTGTGCGTGAAAGGGTACTGCCGACATTCAAAGCGTCTCAGGAATTCAGGGACGCGGTTGAATCGCGCCTCGACCCGAGCGATGTAGGATAACAGGAGCGCGGCTGCGGCTGTCGCCGACGAAGTATGTCGAAGGAGCGGGACATCTGCCCCGAGTGTGGAGCAGTTCAAAAAGAAGCGGCGGACGTGTGCGACCTTTGCGGTACGCAGCTCAACGGCCAGGCGGTAGTGTCGGAGGCGGCGGGCTCGACGGTCGCTGCAAACGGTCCGGAAGAGGTCGACGCTGACGCTGAGGTCGAGGAAGAAGTCGAGTCGGAATCGGATCGGCTCGAACGCGGAGGTTTCTGCACCAGCTGCGGCGCGGCATACCCTGTGGA
>JBFGEP010000041.1:0-11544 GCA_041580055.1 Rhodothermales bacterium
CCACGGCCCACGACTCTGACCAAGAAAGACGTAGCAAGACGTGTCTCCTCCATCATGGGAGAACCGATATACAAGAGTGAGCCCTGGGTAGCCGCGGTCGTCACCGCGATAGGCGAGTTGATGCAGGAAGCCGATCCGGAGGTGCGCATCGAGCTCCGGGACTTCGGAGTCTTTGAGGTGAAAAAGACAAAGGCGAAGCCGAAGGCGCGCAACCCCAAGACGAACGAGACGGTGTTCATTCCCAGCCGGCGCAAGACCCACTTCAAACCGAGCAAGAAGCTGAGAGAGGTGCTCCAGAAGCCACTTACGGAGCTCAACTACAGCGTGCCTGAGGGAAGTGCCGACTCGGCTACGAACGGCGTCGAAGAAGCTCGCGAAAAGGTTGCCGGGTAGTCTCCACGGGATCGCGGTGTATCTGGCTCGCGGCAGGTCGTTTCTGTTCGAATTGAGCACCCTTCATGGCTGAAGACGTGTCATCCGGTAGGCCACGCTGGGTGGGCATAGACCACGGCATGAAACGCGTCGGGATAGCGGTAGCCGACCCGCTGAGAATATTCGCCCAGCCGCTCGGTACGTTCTCGCCCCCGGAGGCGCTGTCGCGACTCAGGCAGCTGAACGAGGAGGTGGGCGTCGAGCTGGCGGTAGTCGGGTGGCCCCTGCTGCCGGATGGCGCTGAAGGAACGGCGACGGAGGCGGTGGATCGGTTCATCAAGCGACTCGTGCGCACACTTCCCCGAGTGGAGGTCGTACGCTGGGACGAGCGATACACCTCCGCGGTGGCCGCAGAGAAGATCCGCGAGGCCGGACCGAACCGTAGCTGGCGTCGTAACAAGGGCCGGGTGGACTCCGCCGCCGCCGCCATCATTCTCCAGGAATATCTGGACGAACGGGCGTCCCGGACGGAAGAAGCCTCCTCCTCAGAAGAGTAGCCTCTAGGGATACGTCGAAAATGATACTACCGGTGCACGTTTACGGAGCACCCATTCTCAGGGAAAAGACCGTTCCGGTGGAGGGTGACTCGCCCGAGCTGCAGAAACTGGCCGACGACATGATCCAGACGATGCACGGCGCAGACGGCATCGGCCTGGCCGCCCCGCAGGTGGGTCGAACGGAAATGATGTTCGTGGTCGATGTGTCGCCCCTCGAGGAGGACCTGGCGGCCGACGGAATCATCATTCCGGAACAACCGATAGTCTTTATCAACCCGGAGATAATTGAGAAGTCGGACGACGTCGACGAGTTCGAAGAGGGATGCCTCAGCATCCCCGACGTTCGAGAGTTCGTGTCGCGATCTCTGTCGATTCGAGTTCGATATCTGGACCGTGACTTTCGGGAACGGGAGCTGGACGCCTCTGGCCTGTTCGCTCGGGTGATACTTCACGAGCTCGATCATCTGCACGGGATCCTTTTCATTGATCACATCAGCCCGTTCCGGAAGCGCCTTCTTCGGAGGCGACTTAAGGAAATCGCAGACGGAAACATCGAGGCCGACTACCCTCTCGCGATGGTCGGTGCCTGAAACCTCCGGGTGGCTCCCTCGATTTAACAACTTCACGTGTTCTACGGTGGCGGGCGATCGCGTCCAGCAGAATGGCTCGAGGGCTCCTCAAAGGTCGTTTCATTTCCTGTCTGATGCTGCTGATCATCACGGCAGGTCTGGTGGTCGGTCCGGCCGCTCATCGACTCCAGCACGGCGCCGACTTCGCCAAGCGGAGTGCCCGGACGTCGAGCCTCTCGACGGGCGATTCGGGCCGTGCCGAGCTGTCCGCCAGCGTCCCTTCGCATCGATTTGAGCCCGCTATCTGCATTCTCTGCCAGCTGGTTGACGGCCAGATGGTCCTGGAAGCAGACGAGTGGTCGGGTCCGGGATGCGAAGAGGGCCGTGTCCACGCCGATCCGTCGATCAACCCTCGCACGCCCGCCCATCCGATTCAGTCTCGAGCACCTCCCGCGTCGGCCTGACCGTCTTTCGCCGCTACCCGCCCCGGCAGGTCGCCAATCACAGATCAGCCGCCTCCTGCGGCAGGGTCTCCACGTCTCAGGTCTCCGTTTCACATGGCTACATGTTGTCGCAGAACGCCCGTATTCCTGGTATGGGTGATGGCGCTGACCGGCGCAGCCTCTGCTCAGGAGGCAGACTCGACCGCTACGGACTCACTGCTCGTCAGTGACATCGCCCGGGAGCTCGGGGAAGCGGAGCCCGAATCGAGTCTGCAGGTTCCCGCTCGGACCAGGCCGCCACTGACGATCACGAACCCCGAAATCAGCGTTATCGGGGACTTCCGAGCACAGTACTTCTCTGAGGGAGAGCGGAACGTAGATCTCGAAATGCACGAGGTTGAGGCCGCTTTCCGGTCTGTCGTCGACCCGTACGCGCGGGCCGACGTGTTCCTTTCGATTCACGGCGAGGATGGCGAGTTCGAGTTCGAGCTCGAGGAGGCGTTTTTGACGACGCTCTCGCTGCCACTGCACCTCCAGCTCAGAGCGGGGAAATTCCGCAGCAGCTTCGGCAAGATTAATCGGATTCATCCGCACGCACTGCCGTACATAGGTATTCCGGCCGTGTACGAGAACTATTTCGGCGAAGAAGGTCTGAACGATCAGGGTGTCGGTCTCAGCTGGCTGGTACCGAACCCGCATTTCTTCCAGGAGCTCATCGTCGAGGTCACACGGGGTCCATCGGAGAACTCCAGCTTCGAGGCAAGCGAGACCAACCGCCTGCTGTACACGAGCCGGCTGAGAAATTTCTGGGACCTTACGCAAAACGCGACGCTCGAGCTCGGGCTCAGCGGTGCCGTCGGGCCAAACGACGCCGGCAACGGCACGCTGCTCGGCGGTATCGACCTGACGTACATCTGGAAGCCTCTTCAGTTCAACGTGTACCGGGCACTTACGCTGCAGGGAGAGGCGATCGTGAGCCGTCGAGATACCGATTCGGGTGACATCCGGACGTGGGGCGCGTATGCCCTCGCTCAGTACCGGTTTGCCCGCCGATGGCAGGCGGCTCTGCGCGTGGATCGCACAGGCACGCCGCTGGACGTCGACTGGAGCGAGCGAGCCGCCTCAGTGACGCTGGGATGGCTCGCCAGTGAGTATCAGAAGATTGAGCTCGGTGTGCAGGCCCGGGACGTCGAGGAGGCGGACATGACGCTTCAGGCCGTAGTGCGGGCTGTATTTGTCATCGGGACCCACGGGGCGCACGAATATTAGACACCTATGGCAGGATGAGAAGAACCGTTTCCATGATCGTCGCTCTCGTTGTGGCCCTGCCGACCGTATTCGGTGCTGCCTCAGCCCAGGACCGACTGGCCGTCGTGACGACGCTTCCGGACCTGAAGAGCATCGTTGAGGCCGTGGGCGGCGACCGCGTCGACGCTTTTTCAATTGCGACCGGCTTTCAGAATCCACATTTCGTCGACCCGAAGCCGAGCTACATCAGGCGATTGAGTCGGGCCGACGTGTTCGTGACCGTCGGGCTTGACCTCGAAATCGGCTGGGTGCAGCCACTTCTGAGCTCTGCCCGGAATCCGAAGGTCGCGCCGGGTGGGCAGGGCTATGTGGATGCATCCGTCGGCATACCATTGCTTCAAATGCCAACGAGCCTGAGCCGCGAGCAGGGCGACATCCACGTCTACGGCAATCCACACTACTGGCTGGACCCGGTTCGCGGGAAGATCGTGGCGGCGACCATCGCGGATGCCCTCAGCCGCATCAGCCCTCGGAATGAAGATCAATTCCGCAGCAACCTCCGGGAGTTCGTTCAGGCAGTCGACGCCGAGCTAGCTCGTTGGCAGGCGACCCTCGCGCCGTACAAGGGGGCACGGGTGATTGCCTACCACAACGAGTGGCCTTATTTCGAGGATCGATTCGGCATCGAGATCGCCGGCTTCCTCGAGCCGAAGCCGGGCATCCCGCCGACACCTTCTCAACTGGCGAGCACCATCCGGCAGATGGAGCGCGAGGGCATCCGAGTTATCATCACCTCGCCGTATTTCAAGGCGGACGCGGCCGATCTGGTCGCGCGTCGGACGGGCGCGGTGGTGGTGACGCTCGCGACGTCAGTCGGTGCTCGTGAAGGCATCGAGTCGTATTTCGACCTCTTCGACTACAATGTTTCCGCCCTCGCTGCGGCACTGAGGGAGACCGGCTACCCGGTTGCTCCCTCCGATTGACGCGTATGGAAGGACTACTCTTTGAAGGATTCGTCCTGAACGCCCTGCTGGCGAGTAGCATCGTCGCCGCGCTCATGGCCTTCCTCGGCGTTCACGTGGTCGAGCGCGGAATCGTCTTCGTCGACCTGGCCCTTGGACAAATCTCGATGCTGGGCGTCGCGTTCGCGGCGTTCGCGGATCTGGACGCGACGGGCACGTCGATTGTGTTTACGCTGGTCGGGGCTCTGGTCCTGTCGATGGTCAAGGTCACCGACAGCCGCCTCAAACAGGAGGCGATCATCGGAATCGTGTACGCTTTTACGTCTGCTCTCACCGTTCTTCTGATCTCCAAATCGGCCCACGGTGACTCGGACATCTCGGAGGTGCTTTTCGGAAGCTTCTTCACAGTTTCGACGTCCGAGCTGTGGTGGCTGGGGGGCGTCTTCGCAGGGCTGGGTGCCCTGCATGTGATATTCCGAAAGCGGTTCTTCGCGCTGACCGAGAAGTTTGCGGCGGAGTCGGTATCCGAGATCGGGTTCTTCAATCCGTGGAACTTCCTGTTCTACGTCACGCTCGGCCTCGCGATCGTGCTGGGCGTGCGGATCGGGGGAGTGATACCGGTTTTCGCATTCATCGTAGTGCCACCGGTGTCGGCGGCACTCCTCACGCGAGCTTCGGGGGCCCTTCCACTGCTGGCCGTCGCGATCGGAGTGCTCGGGAGCGCGGGGGGTATCTATTTCTCGGTACAGTTCGACTTTCCGGCCGGCTCGTCAGTCGTGGCGGTCCTGGGACTGCTTTTTCTTGTGGCTTCCCTGCTGCGGTTCACGCTCTTCCGCTCACGCCCGGTCGAAGCTGTCCCGAACGGGCCCGGGTCACCACCTGCAACGTAACCATTCTATGATCGTACCACGGCTCCGGCGAGACGGAGCAGGCGCCCGTCTTCCGGTTCCGTCGTCATCCCAACACGTTATGGACCACCCCGAAACCTCGATGCGACCACCGAACCCTCTGCTCACCGCCACCGTCCTGCTGATTGCGATCGCAGGATGGACTCTGCTGCCATCCGCGTCGGCGCAGCAGTGGCTGAACCCGGACGATGACAGCAGAACCAACCGCTCTTTTTTCCGCCAGATCGAAGAGTGGCCCGACCCCAATGAGTATCGAAACGCCGCGGGGGCTCCAGGACCGCGGTACTGGCAGCAGCGCGTCGACTACGTCATCAAGGCGGCTCTGGACACGGTCGCGCATGCCGTGACGGGATCAGAGCGGATGACGTACCACAACAATTCGCCGGAAGCGCTGCCCTATCTGTGGGTCCAGCTCGACCAGAACGTTCGATCGATAGAGCACAGTCGAACGTATCGAACAGCGGCCGCGCTGCCGGAGTCTATGAGTCCGATGGCGCGTCGTTTTCTGTCGTCGCGGTTTGACCCGTTCGACGGCGGATACGACCTGTCCAGGGTGCAGGTCGAGGGTGCGGATGGAGGGCTCGTGGACGCCGATTACCGGATTCGCGGTACCCTGATGAAGGTGCATCTTGTGACGCCTGTAGGGCCCGGCGAGTCCGCCGCACTGGAGATCGACTGGTCGTTCCGTGTGCCCGACTTCGGCAGGGGTGCCAAGGAACGCGTCGGAGACGGTTGGATGTACGAGATCGCGCAGTGGTTTCCGCGGGCGAGCGTGTACGACGACGTGAATGGCTGGCAGACCGACCAATTCCTCGGCCGGGGTGAGTTCTACCTGAATTTCGGTGACTACGACGTAAGCATCACCGTTCCCTATGACCACATCGTTGATGCGACGGGTGTCCTGCAGAACCCCGAGCAGGTGTTGACGGCCGAGCAGCGCCGTCGATTGCAGAAGGCCTACCAGTCTGAGGAGCCGGTCTTCATTATCCGACCGGACGAGGTCCGAGATTCCGGCAGCCGCCCGGCCGACGGCGGCATGCTGACGTGGCGGTTCAAGGCTGAAGACGTGCGCGATTTCGCGTGGGTCTCCTCGAAGGCATACGTCTGGGATGCGGCCGGATTCAGATATCAGGAGGCAGATGCACCCATCGCGGTGCACTCTCTGTACCCGCGGGAGGCTATGCCCCTGTGGGACAAGGTGTCAACACGGGCGACGCTGCAGACGCTGAAGACGTATGGCCGTATGGCGCTCAAGTATCCCTACCCGAAAGCCACAAACGTCCACGGCCCGGTGTTCGGAATGGAGTATCCGATGGTGGCGTTCTGCGGTGCCCGGCCCGAGCCCGACGGCTCGTATTCCGAGGGCCTGGAGCGGGCGTTGATCTCGGTGACGATTCATGAAGTGGGTCACAACTGGTACCCCATGATCGTCGCCTCTGACGAGCGCAAATGGACGTGGATGGACGAAGGAGTGAACTCTTTTGTCCAGTACTACGCGGAGCAGGACTACGCCTCGACATACGCCGGGTCAGTATGGACGCAGACGGACGACGGCTCTTATCCGAGCCGCCGCGGCCGGAGCGAGGGGATCGTAGACTACATGCGCGACCCGGATCAAGTGCCCATCATGACGCACTCAGATCTGATCCACAAGGACTTCAGCAACAACGGGTACACCAAACCGGCGACCGGGCTCGTGATGCTCAGGGAGAACATCGTAGGGCCCGAAATTTTTGACGAGGCCTTTCGCGAGTACACAGAACGGTGGGCCTTCAAGCATCCGCAGCCTGCCGACTTCTTCCGGAGCATAGAGGAAGGCACTGGCGAGTACCTTGCATGGTTCTGGCGCGGGTGGTTCTACACGACCCACGCGAACGATCAGTCGATCGCGGATGTCACCGTGCAATCAGCCGACTCACTGCTTGGAAACTCCGACCTGGGGCAGTCCTACTACCGGTTGAAGGTCGAAAACAAGGGGGGACTGCTGATGCCGCTGCATATCGAGGTCACATTCGCCGACGACTCGCAGGAGCTCTTTGAGCTTCCTGCCGACGTCTGGCGCTCCAATGAGCGTACGTTCACCAAAGGCTTCTTCAGCGACAAGCAGGTCGTGCGAGTGGAGCTGGATCCGAAAAGGGCGTTCGCTGATATTGACCTGACCAACAACGTGTGGCAGGCTCCGGCGATTCGAGAGGGCGACCGAGCAACAACCGGCTCCTGAGATGTCGCTCCTGCTATCGGCCCTGTTCGTCCTGAGCGGCGGCCTGACGTCGGCGCCGCACAAGTTTCACGTGACGAACGGCCGTATGGCCGTCGAGGGATCCGTTGCGGCGTGTGAGATCCGCTTCTTCCGGCATGATCTGGAGGAGGCCATCGCGCGATATCACGGCCTCGGGCGCTTCGAGCTCAACGTGGGCGCTCGTCAGGACTCCCTCTTTCAAGGGTACCTCGACGCGGTTTTTGTCGTTGGCCTCAACGGCGACCGGGTGCAGGGGTCCATCCTCGGCAGTGGGCAGGAGACCGTCGACGACGAGGAGATATGGTGGTACATGATCCAGTACGAGGCTCCCGAGCCGATTCTGCGACTGGCCATGACCAACAGGCTTCTTTTCGATCTGTTCGATGATCAGAGGAATATTTTGCGAGTGCAGCATTTCCCTTCGGAGATGCAGACCACATTCTACTTTGTTACAGATTCCGATCATCGTGAAATCAAGTTCCCCGACTGAGCAAGCCGTGAGAGTGGCAGGCCTGGCCGTCTTTCTTCTGGCGGCCGCCGGCTGTGCCTCAACCGGGACATCTCGGTTGACCGGTCCGCCTGCGTCCGCTTCACACGAGACGCTTAACGCGACGGCGTGGGTACAGCTGTCCGCAGAGTACCGATCGATCGCTCTGCAGACGTACCGTTCGGCAGAGACCCGGCTGCGAGAAGCACTGGCGGACACGACATGGTCGGCGGTCTACGGGCGGCCGACTGATTCTTCGCTTCCGCCGTCGATCATCGTGGACGTCGACGAGACTGTGCTTGACAATTCACCGTATCAGGCGCGGCTCATAGCGACCGACACCGTCTTTACGCGAGAGAGCTGGAATCGGTGGGTCGGTGAGGCTAGCGCGATTCCGATACCGGGGGCGGTCGAATTCCTGTCCGCGGCTGACGCCGCGGGAGTGATGGTCTTCTACATCACGAATCGAAGTTCGGACCTCGAAGAGGCCACGCGCAGCAACCTGGCCGCCGCAGGCTTTCCCGTGCGCGAGGACAAGGATGTTGTGCTCACCCGGGGCGAACAGGAGGAGTGGACCGGCGACAAGGCCTCCAGAAGGAACTTCGTGTCCGATGTCAGCCGGGTCGTGCTGATAGCGGGCGACGACCTCAACGATTTCGTGTCGGCCGATGATCTGACGGTTGAAGAACGAGACGATCTTGTGACGCGAACAGCTGAATGGTGGGGCCAGCGGTGGTTTATGCTCCCCAACCCGGTCTATGGATCGTGGGAGCGTGTCCTGAATCGTCAGGCTGACGCGCGAACACGTGATGACCAGGTGCGGGCGAAATCGGCCGCGCTGAGGACTCGGTGAAGCCTCGTCAGTCCGGCAAGCCGGTCCACTTCGCTGCCGCGATGGCAACAATAAAGACCGCAGCCTGGGTGAGGATGATGGCGGCTCCGCTAGGGACGTCTGCGTAAAATGCTGCCATCAAGCCTGCGACGGCGGTGAGCACACCGATGCAAACCGACAGCACGGTCGTGTGAAGAAACCGGCCCGTCAGCAAGCGCGCCGAAGCAGCCGGAAGAACCAGGAAGGCGGCGACGAGCAGCACGCCGACAACTTTCACGGCGACCACGATGACGACGGCCAGAACCACCGACAGGATGTAGTCGTCCACCCTGACGTTGAGCCGGTCGGCTGTGGCGAGCTCCGCGTCGAACGTCGCGTAGGCCCATCGTGGCCACATCCGGAAGAGCCCGACACACAGGAGCAGCAGGCCGCCGGACAGCCATAGATCGACGGCGGACACCGACAGTATCGAACCGAACAGGTAGGTGAAAATGTCGGCGGTGAAATCCTTTCGCAGCGAAAGGAACACGATTCCCAGAGCCATCGCGACGGCGAACAGAATCCCGACGGCCGTATCACCTGACAGCAGGGTCTGCGTTCGAATCCAGTTGATCGCCACCGCCACCACAATCGTGAAGGGCACCGCAATCCACATCGGCTCCGTTTGGAGAAACAGAGCGAGAGCGACTCCACCGAACGCAGCGTGGGCTAGACCGCTCCCGAGAAAGCTCAGCCGTCTCTGCACGACAAAGACACCAAGATAGCTGCTCAGTGCGCCCACCAGAACGCCCGCGAGGACCGCGCGCTGCATGAACGGATATGCAAGAACCTCAATCATGCGCTTCGCTCCCGTACACGGAGTGAGCGTGCCCGACATGCCCGAACGCTTCTCGAAGTCGATCTTCTGTCAGGGCGGTCTGCGGCGGTCCGAACGCAACCTGCTCGCCCCGCAGTAGAAGAATTCGACTTGCGTGATGAAAGGCCGCCTCCCAGTCGTGCGTCACCATCACGATGGCCAGTTCTTGCTCCCTGCGATAAGCCTCCAGGAGATCGTAGAAATCGGCCTCACCGCTGACGTCGATTCCGGTTGCGGGTTCGTCGAGCAGGATGAGGCGCGGCCGGCGAACCAGGGCGCGAGCTAGATAGACGCGCTGGAGCTCCCCGCCTGATAGACTGCCGATGCGCTTGTTCGCCAGGTGATCGGCACCGATGTGCGATAGCGCCTCGGTCGCCCGGGACAGAGCGAGCTTGGAAATGCGCCCCGGCCATCTTCCGGTCAGCCCGTTCGCCACAAGATCGACGGACAGCGCCGGAAACGTCCTGTCGAAGGTCTTGATCTGGGGCACGTAGCCGATCGACATCGGATCCGACTGCCCGGGTGGTTTCCCGAAGATGCTGAGGGAACCTGCCGCCAGCTTGCGAATGCCGAGCAGCGACTTGATGAACGTCGATTTGCCCGATCCATTGGGTCCGAGAACCGCCACGAAATCCTGCGCATCAATCGCCACGGAAACGCCTCGCAGGGCGAGGTGCTCGCCGATGCGGACGTCCATTCCCCGGGATTCGACAATCATCTCCGTCATCCGTCTGCGCGGTGGATCTGTTCAAGGCACGACAGGAGAATCTGGTCGTAGGACGAGAGCCCCCGCAACCCGCCGATGGGATCGATCGACAGTAACGGGAGCCCGGCGGCCTCGGCGATGGTCCGCGCGGCTGCGGACGGCTCGCTCCGCTCCGTAGCGACCGCACCGTAAGCTCCGGATCTCGCGGCGGTTATGAGCTGTGCCATGTCCCCTGGCGATGGTTCAAGGCTTCCCGACCCCGGGGCGATGTTTAGCACCCGGAGTCCGTAGCGGGCTGAAAAATAGTCGAGAAACGGATGCGACACGATCAGACCGGGTACCGGCCCGCCACCGACCCTGTCAGAAATGAGCCTGTGGAGGCTGTCGAGTCGCGTCTGCATGCTGAAGGCGTTGTCCCTGAATCTCTCGCAGCGCTCGGGCTCGATCTCGCAGAGGGACTCCGCAAGTGCTCCGGCGACGAGCCGAACCGCCATCGGATCCATCCAGAAATGGGGATTGGGTTCTTGCGATCCGCGTGGCAGTGTGAGAGAGTCCGGGATGAAGTCCATCAGAGCTACTCGCGGAACGCTCGGAAGCTGCGCGATCCATTCATCCAGATTACGGGCGGCGATCACCACGAGCGCGGCCTGAGAAAGCGAGCGCACATCGGACGGCCGGAGTTCGAACGCGTGCGGTGATCGACCCGGAGGGATCAGGCTCTCCACACGAAGGTCATCGCCGGTGACTTCACCGACTATGTAGGCAACGACGGGCGTGCTCGCGTAAATGGCGGGGGTGCCCTCATGTCTGTCCGCAGAGGTGCACTTCGCGACGAGCAATGTCGAAGCGACAAAAAAGACCGCGTACCATCGCGATCGGCGCTGTCTGTCGACTGCGGTGCAGCTATGTGAACCGTGGAACGACACGTGACTCGTGATTTCGTACTAGTCCGGAAAGCGGACGCGATCCATTGTCTCTGAGTCTCGGACCATTGTCTCGGACCGGCGCCCGAAGCTAGCCGCCCCTCGATTGCCACCGCAACGAGTCGCGAAGAGTTTCCTGAGAATTGTCCGTCGGAGTCGGAGTCCTTCGCGAGGCTGCGGCGGTTCCGCCTCACTTATATTGCGCGGTGCCGAACCCGACATTGCATGCCCGGGACTCATGAGGTTTCTGACAATATTTCTGGCTGCCGGCATGGCCGGTTCGTCGATGGCCCAGCCAGCAGACAGGCTTCTCCGCGGACATGTCTTGGAGGCGGCGACGGGCAGGCCGGTCGTCGGGGCGAACGTTATCCTCGTGGGTACGCTAATGGGAACCATCACCGACGTTGATGGCCGGTTTTCGATGCGTGTCGTGCGAGACGGC